>JACMMM010000030.1 GCA_014379065.1 Saprospiraceae bacterium | reverse complement strand
GCCCCGAATGTGTGTGTTGTGGACAATGCTTCCAGAACCGGGATTGGCTTGGATTTTGTCCAAAATTTTGATGTCAGCAGGGTCGCTCACATCGTAGGCGGCAAGAAAAGAGTTGCCCTTTTCGTCGGTGGTGAAAATCATTTTTCGATCTTCTGAAAGCCAGGTATTGTGGGTGAAAAGGGTAGGTGTGGGCTGTGTGTTGAGCAACACGGGTGCGGCCTTGTTGCTCATATCCACGATGGAAAACTCACCCGCGTTGATGTGTCCGGCATAGAGCGTGTCGTTGTCTACATAGCCATCGTGAATGTAGCCGAGTTGGTCAAATTTGCCCACATAGGTTGGGTTCCAGGGGTCGTTCAGGCTCAACACCACTGCCCCGCCGTTGAAAAGGTTGCTCCCGTAAGCGTATAGGAAGCCTTTTGCGAGGTCAATGTGCAAGGCGTGGATAGTGTTGAGCTGGTTGGCAATCGCCCCGTCCCCTTTGTAAAATTTGTTGGGCAAATTGGCGGAAGGAAGCGCACTGAGGTCTACAATCTGAACTCCTTGGCCTCCTTCTGATACGACGTATGCATAGTGGGAATAAGTTTTTATTTCCTTCCAAAAATTGTCAGGGCCAGGCACTTGAACGATTTGTGCTGGGGCATCAGGGTTCGTTACGTCTACGATAATTATCCCTTTTGAAGCCCCTACGAGGGCATATTCCTGACCATTGGGCGAAGCCCAGCCGCTCATATTGGCCACGGTTTGGCCGGGGAAGGAGAGTTTCGATCGGAAAGTGATGTTGTGATTTTGGGCGGAAAGCGTTGCTGTGGCAGCGAGGGCCAGGAGCAGTACTAGGAATGGGTAGAGCAGTTTCATCAGCAAAATTTTTTTAGAAATAAGTGAAAGCAAATCCCAGTGGATATTTGGGCTTTTCAAAATAGTCAGCAAATAAACGGGCATGTTAATAATAACACCTTTTGCTTTTCGACCAATCTTTGAAACTCTGGGAAAAGAAGTTAGGAGGTAACTGAATTTAGGAGGCAACTTCAAGTTGCCTCCTAAATTTCAATTCACCTTCACCACTTTCAATGGTTTGAATATTTGCCCGACCTGTTCTATTCGGACGTAGTAGATTCCGCCCGGTAGGCTTTTGCCAAAGATTACTTGTTCCAAGTGATTGGTCTTCCACTTTGAACTGATCGCATGCAGCTTCGTACCAGTCATCATCAACCCCATCCGGATTGTCGAAGCAAACGATACGGATACTCACCGAGTTGCTGAGTAGCAATCGCCCCGTCACCTTTGTATAATTTGTTGGGCAAATTGGCAGAAGGAAGCGGGCTGAGGTCAATGATCTGCACCCCACTGCCGCCTTCCGAGACAACATAAGCGTAGTGAGCATAAGTTTTGATCTCCTTCCACTCATTGTTGGGGCCAGGGATTTGGACAATTTGAACGGGGGAATCCGGGTTGGTTACATCCACAATAATCAGCCCCTTGGAAGCACCTACCAGGGCGTATTCCTTCCCGGTAGGAGAAACCCAGCCGCTCAAATTGGCCACCGTTTGGCCTGGAAATGAGAGTTTGGAGCGGAATGTGATGTTTTGGTTTTGGGCGGCCCCGTTTATAGTCTCGAACAATGGAAAGAGATAGAGCCGCGTAGCAGCGACACGGTGCCGCCGCTATGCGGCTCTTGATATAAATTGCAATACGTTTTCTATAAACGGAGTCGCCACTACGTGGCTTTATTGATTCGAACAATTCAAGATTTACCCCTGAATAAAATGATCACACCGCCCTTTTTCGCAGCACCAATGCCGAAATCAACGACACCAAAAAGCCCACCGGGAAAGGCTCCAAAAAAGTCAGGCCAAATTTTATCAATGGGTTTTTGTACATCTCTTTGAATTGTTGCATCTCGGCCGTTTTCTGCTCAATTTCGGCCTGTGCTGCGCCCGATTGTTGCAGCTGCTCCAAGCTGTGGGCCAAATAATTGTCCATAAAATCGGGCATGATCATCTCAGATACTATCATCCATGTCAGCACATAGCAAACACAGGATATGATGGCAATGAGCAATCCCACTTGGAAGCCTTTGCCAAAACTCAAAACGCCCCCATTCATTTGTTCCCGATAAGAGCGTACCCCAAAAAACACAAAAAGCATACTGAGCAAAATGCCCGCGTAGCCATAGAAATATTCGTGTTCGAAATTCGTAGAGGATTTGAGACGGAAGGCAGTTGCCACCATGAGCACTGCAGCCACTGCGCCTGAAAGAAGGCCATAACGTAGAATTGTCTGTTTCATAAAATGAAAATTTTTGTGTGAAAAACTGCTGCAAACCAAGTGCATACATCCGTTTCAGCCCTCACACTTTTGGGTGATTTCAGCGTCTGGGTACAATATCACCCTTTTGAGGGATGGGCTCAGGCGATCAACCCCAGTGCTTTTGCTCGTTGAATGGCTTGTGTGCGCCTTTGGACATCGAGTTTGGAAAACACATTGGAAGTATGCGTTTTTACGGTATTCAGAGAGACGTAGAGTTTTTCGGCAATCTCTTGATTGCTCAGACCCAGTGCCATTTGCTCTAGCACCTCCAACTCGCGCGGCGTCATGCCCAGCTGTTTAAGGACTTCCTCTTTTGGGCGGAATTCAGGCGCAATAAAAGCCTCTGCGGGCTTTGGTTTTCGGGTCAACTTCCTGCCAGCCCAAATGCCTAACACCGCAAAAAGCGTGGCTATTAGTCCCATGTACCATTTTTCCGAATTCCCAAAGCTGAGCAAGCGGTATTGGGAAAACTGGAGTGCAGCCAGCAACAACCCCAAGCATAGGCCATAGAGCAAAATATTAGCCCACCAAGATTTTGAAACATCAGAAAGCATAGTGCAAAAATGAGAAAAGTCATCCCGATAACCGGAATGACTTTTCTTGAGCATTCGTTGGAATCACTTCATCGCTTTATCACCCCATCGCTTCATTTAAGGTTTCAGCACCACCAGGCGTTTGGTGCCTACAGAATTTCCTTGTTTGTCCACGAGGCTATAGATATATGTTCCTTTTTTGAAATCATCCAGCTCGACACGGAACGAGGTGGTTCCAGATAGCGTATAGTTTTTCTTCCACACGCATTTGCCGATGATATTGAAGATTTTAAGCGTGTAGTCGCCCGGTGTCAGGTTCACGCAATCAAAGCGCACCCATTCTACCGCAGGGTTGGGGAACGCCTGGATGCCGCCCGTAAACGCGGACACTGGCTCGATGGTCGGGACAGTAGCGTTGTTTTTAAAACGAATGGATTCCACCGTTGAAAGGTCGTTGCTCATCGTTGCCATGGCGATTTCCTCTTTCTCTGTGTCACTGAAAAAATGGTAGGTGACTGTTGTGTCTGTACCCAGACCTAAGCCGCCGCCGCCGCCGAGGACAGTGCCTGCATCCACCCATGTTCCAAATCCAAATATAACTACATATAAATCCATTCCCGTAGTGGTATAGTCCGTGCGTTTTTCACGCAATACCGGATAACTGCCGCCCGGAATTGCCACTGTGCCCCAAGCATCCACCACTTGTAGGCGCTCTGTATTTATCCGGACGCGCAAGGAGTCAACGTTAACAGGAAGGTTTGCAAAAATGCTGTCCAAAGGGGGTTGATCCGTGGAGAACGCAACGCCAATAAAGGAGCTTTGGCTTTTAATATCAAAAAAATTCATGGGGGCATAGCGCTCATAAACAGGGGGGCTGAACTTGGTCACTACGTTCAGGCCCAGACCAGCTGGGTCAGCGCCCGCATAGCCCAATGCTTCAAATTTGGTGTTGGTCACATTGAAATACGTCTCTCCAGCCTGACCGAGGATTACAAGATCTGCGCCGGGGTAGTCCGCGGCATGGATTCCTAACGCGGCAGGGCTATAGACGACTGAAAGCGTGTCTTCTTTTTGCAGGGTGCTAAAATCCCATGTTTGTGCGATACCAGGGGTAGTAAAGGGGGTTAAACCCAGTGGTGCGTTGTCTACACAATAAACCAGCGAGTCGCCAGCGGCGGGGAAAGTGGCATTGGTGATGGTGATTTGAGCCGTAGCCAAAGTGCAAAGGGCGGAGAGAACAGGAGCAAGTAACATTCTTTTCATCGGACGTTAGATGTTGAAAAACAGGTTGTTAGAGATGAGCGAGTTGAACCGCTAGTTCAAATTGGCAGGGATTAGTTTGGATTAAGATGTAGGCTTCAAAGGTACGCTGCTTTTTTTGGGAAAAAAGCGCAAGCAAAAGAATTGGTGCAAGAATGCCAAGAATTGGCTGGGAGCTCCCGCTTCCAAATAAGGTGGGAAGGCAATTTTTTTCAGAAAAAATTCGGCATGAAAATTTTTTTCAAGAAAAATAGAGCCATTTTAAGAGGATAATTTTCAACAAAATGAGAAAAATTTCCTTTTTCACCCTTCAAAAACTAGAGAAAATAACTAAAAATTGCCCAAAAAAACGTTTTATAGAGAATTTATTGGCAAAAATATTTTCAACAAACCTTAAAATATGTCTTTGCCAAGCGGCATGGTCTGCTGCACTTTTGTACTGTCAATAAGAGATAACAACAGCGAAAGAGAAACAGCGAGCCAAACATTGACCACCGGAACTGAAACTTTTCATGAGATTATATACGGGAAATCCGAACGCGGCGCAAACGAGCGCCGCGTTTTTTTTGTGCCTACTAGAATGGCACCGCTACGCGGTTCTGCTAATTTTAATCAGTTGTTCGACCGGAATGACGTCGTTACGCGATGGGGAATACTCAAAAATTAGCACTATAAACTACAGACAATCAATGTTTTGAATTAAATTTCCCTGAAAAACGCCTTGAGTTTACCGGGCGACAAACCCCTGTTTGCTGTCCTAGCCGGCGGCCCAAAATGCCCGCACCTTTGTATCATCAATCAGAGAGAACAGCGCAGCGAAGAACGGAGGAAGGTTGATCACAGATTCGCAGATTTTCATGAGATTATACAAGGGAAACCGGTCCCGGGGCAAACGAGCGCCGGGGCCATTTTCTTTTTTGTGCGTCATCAGAGGCTTGGGCCAAAAAAATCACAGATATTCTCTAGGTGGAAGCCATAAAAAAGCTAATCATTGCTGGTTCAAAAAAATTAGCCGATGACATTGAAATACATTTTCCTCCTCGCACAGATTTTTTGCTTTTTGGCACTTGCCGCCCAAGTACGCATCCAAAACCCCCGCATTGAAAACCTGTCCAATCCCATTGGGCTTGATATAACCCAACCCCGTTTCGGTTGGCAATTTGCCGCAGATCGTCGCAACGTGCTGCAAACGGCGTATGAAATTCGCGTCGCCATGAACGCTACGGATCTTTTGACGGGCAAAAAACTCTTCTGGACCTCTGGTAAAACGCAGTCCGACGCTTCTGTTTGGGTGCCGTACACAGGCCCTGCCTTGGTATCAGGAAAAAAATATTGGTGGCAGGTACGGGTCTGGGACAATGCCGGAAACGTGTCGGACTGGAGCCAACCTAACTTCTGGCAAATGGGGCTTTTAAACCCCACTGACTGGAAAGCAAAATGGATTTCGCTTGCCGCGCCCGAGGACTCGACCCAGCCCAGCCCTATGTTTCGCAAGGAATTTGCGACGAAGAAAAAAATCGTCTCTGCCACTGCCTACATCACCGCGCATGGTTTGTATGAAGCCCAAATAAACGGTCAGCGTGTCGGTCAAGATTACCTCACACCCGGTTGGACGGTTTATAATAAACGACTTCAGTACCAGGCTTATGATGTGACCAACTTGTTGCAAAAAGGCTCTAATGCCATCGGAGTTACCCTTGGCAGTGGCTGGTGGCGGGGCAATATCGGTTGGGCGCATGTCAATGGATTTTACGGCAAGGATATCTCACTGATTTTTCAACTAGAGATCCAATATACAGATGGTAGTAACGAAACAGTAGCTTCTGATGATAGCTGGAAATATGCTGCGAATGGCCCGATCCAAAGCTCGGAAATCTATCATGGCGAGACCTATGATGCTCGATTAGAACAAGTTGGATGGTCATCGCCGGGTTATAATGTCTCGAAATGGAGTACTGTCAGTGTCAAAGATTTTCCGAAGGACAACCTTATCGGCACCTATAACGAACCCATCCAAAAGCATGAAACCTTCAGGCCTGTAAAAATTTTCCGAACTCCCCAAGGCGAATTAGTAGCCGATTTTGGTCAGAACCTAGTCGGCTGGGTTGAATTGAAAGCGCGCGGCAACAGCGGTGACCGAGTGGTATTGCAATTTGCAGAAGTTTTGGACAAGCAAAGTAATTTTTACACCGACAACCTGCGTGCTGCAAAGTGTACGGACACTTGGATTTTGAAGGGCAGTGGCGAGGAGCATTTCGAACCGCACTTCACTTTTCACGGTTTCCGGTACGCGAAAATCACCGGTTATCCCGGCGAGTTAAAGCCCGAAAACATCACTGCCGTTGCACTGTATTCCGCCATGCGCCCGGCGGGTAGTTTTTCGAGTTCCGACCCGCTCGTCAACCAATTGCAACACAACATCCAATGGGGACAACGGGGCAATTTCTTGGATGTGCCCACCGACTGCCCACAGCGCGACGAGCGTCTTGGCTGGACGGGAGATGCCCAAGCTTTTAGCCGTACGGCCACCTTCAATTTTGACGCACACAATTTCTTCGCAAAATGGCTTAAAGACATGGCTGCCGACCAGCAATCCGATGGAATGGTGCCCTGGGTAATCCCCAATGTGCTGCGAGCGAGAAACGGCGCCTCTGCCGGTTGGGCCGATGCGGCCACGATCATTCCCTGGAATATGTGGCTTGCGTATGGTGACCGTCGCATCCTCGAAGACCAATACCCGAGCATGAAAGCCTGGGTCGAATACATGCGGAAGGAAAGCAAAAACGATCTTTGGAACACGGGCCCTCACTTTGGCGACTGGCTGTTTTACAGCGTTACGGACGACAATGATGGGCGTTCGGCCATTACGGACAAGTATCTGATTGCACAGTGTTTTTACGCACATTCCACCCAGTTATTGATCAATGCTGCCCAAGTTTTGGGCAAAAAAGACGAAGTGGCGGTGTATTCCGAACTGTTGAAGAAAGTCAAAACAGCCTATTTGAATGAATACGTCACGCCCAATGGGCGACCACTTTCGCCTACGCAAACGGCTTATGTGCTGGCTTTGCAATTTGATCTGCTGCCAGAAAATCAACGGGAGCAGGCGGCTAAAAACCTGGCAGAAAACATCAAAAATTATAAGGATCACCTCACCACCGGTTTCCTCGGCACGCCTTATCTCTGTCATGTGCTCACGCGTTTTGGCTACAATGATCTGGCTTACACCTTGTTGAATCAGAAAACGTATCCCTCCTGGCTCTACCCAGTCACAAGGGGCGCGACCACCATTTGGGAACGTTGGGACGGGATCCGGCCCGACAGCAGTTTTCAAGCCGTCACGATGAACTCCTTCAACCACTACGCTTACGGGGCTATTGGCGACTGGATGTATCGGGTTATGGCTGGGCTAGACACCGAAACAGATGCACCCGGTTACAAGGCCATCCGCATCCAACCGCGTCCTGGCGGAGGATTTACGGAAGCAGCAGCAACGCTTCAAACGCTGTATGGTCAAACCTCAAGTCGCTGGCAACAGAATGGCAAAAGCCTGACACTCGATGTGGAAATTCCAGCAAACACCACCGCCACTGTCTTTGTACCCACTTCAGAAGTGAGCGCTATAACAGAATCCGGGAAGCCCTTGAAAAGTCTACCGGAGATCAGGATCGAAGGCGCACAAAACGGCTTTGTCGTACTGAAAATGGGTTCTGGGAAATACTTATTTAGCGTTACAAACTAAAAAATTCTTGTTTCATCTGTGTCATTTGGGAGACCCCGGAGGTCCTCAAAGACCTCCGGGGTCTCCCAAATGACACAGATGAAACAAGAAAAAAAACTGATTTATGCAAGTAATTTTAGGCATCATTTTCCACTTCGTCGGCGGCTTTGCTTCCGGTAGTTTTTACGTCCCATTTCGCAAAGTCCAGGGCTGGTCTTGGGAAAGCGCGTGGATTGTGGGCGGTGTGTTTTCGTGGCTCATTGTGCCCTTCATCGCTGCCTCGCTGACCGTGCCTGATTTTATGGGCATTATCCGCAGCACCGATGGAAGCACTTTGTTTTGGACTTACTTTTTTGGCTTGCTCTGGGGTATCGGCGGACTGACTTTTGGCTTGGCCATGCGGTATCTGGGTATGAGCCTGGGTATGAGTGTGGCGCTGGGTTATTGCTCCGCTTTTGGGTCATTGGTGCCTTCAATCTACTACGCCATAAGTCCGGTTGCAGGGAAAATGGGCATTTGGGAAATGATCAACAACCCGGGTGGGCGATTGATTTTGGTCGGGGTAGCTGTTTGCCTGGCGGGGATTGGTATTTGCGGCAAAGCAGGAATGCTGAAGGAAAAAGAGCTCGACGAGGCGACCAAAAAAGCGGGCGTAGCCGAGTTCAATTTGACAAAAGGGCTGTTGGTCGCCACGATTTCGGGGATCCTTTCGGCTTGCTTCAACTTTGGCATTGAAGCCGGGAAAAGCATGGCCCCTGTCGCCATTGAACACGGTGCGAACCCGCTTTTTCAGAACAATGTTATTTTCGTGGTGCTGCTCTGGGGCGGTTTGACGACCAACTTTATTTGGTGTATGTTGCTGAATTTCAGAAACAAAAGTTTTGGAGATTACGGCAACCGTAAATCAGCGCTAATCGGCAACTACGCATGGGCGGCGCTGGCGGGCACCACCTGGTTCATGCAATTTTTCTTCTACGGTATGGGCGAATCTAAAATGGGCAACGGCGCTTCGTCCTGGATTTTACACATGGCCTTTATCATTCTCGTTTCCAGTGCCTGGGGCTTGTTTTTGAAAGAATGGAAGGGCGTCAGTCGCCGGACGTTTGCCACGATATTGGCAGGGGTAGGGGTGATTTTGTTGTCGGTGATGCTGGTAGGCTGGGGGAATTCAATGAAATAAACCAAACATCTTTAAACATGACACAAGAAGAACATCAACAACACGATCGCGAGACCGAACAGGCTATTATTCATGGTGTGCCGAAACATGGCTGGTTCGTACCCCTATTTAAAGCCGAAGCAGGTAAGCCCAGTTTTGGATACACTATCGGGCTTTGGCAGACTTTCAAGCACCCTGAAATCATTATGTTCGGGCTCAACCCACTCACTATACACCAAATACTTAATACGGCTGGTGGCATCGTCAAAGAAGGTGGCGAACTCCCCTTGTTTGTGCCATACGACCAGTTGTTTGAGAATGGTAATGCCGTGCTATTACCCATTTTGTCTGAAAAAGAACTGCGTGACCATTTCGGATACGGACTTTGGTATAACAAAGGTGTTTTCCCTGCTTTTCAAATAGTATGGGGCGACACAGTTAACCGCTTTCCATGGGAGG
>JACMMM010000334.1 GCA_014379065.1 Saprospiraceae bacterium | reverse complement strand
CTATCTAAGATCCCCCAGATAGCGTACCTACGGCTCGCTTATTCATCGAAAACAACATTTCTACAAAGATTCCGTCCCTCTGGGACGTACTAAACTCAAAATTCGTGATGACTCATATTAATCGTTGCTAGGGAATTGCGCTGCAAAGTTCAAAACTTTGGGGGAGTCCGCTGCGTTTGCTTATTTTTGTCCAGCAAAAATTTAAATGAACCACCTCGCGCACTGCTTTCTCTCTTTTGGCGACGAAGACATCTTACTCGGCAACTTTATCGGCGATTTTGTGAAAGGCCACACTTGGCAAAACTACCCGGAGCCTGTGCAACGCGGCATTTTGCTCCACCGCTCCATTGATTCTTATACTGACAATCACCCGCTCACCGACCGCAGCGTACACCGAATTCGGCCCTATGCCGGGCGGTATGCGCCTCCCTTTGTGGACATTCTGTACGATCACCTGCTGGCCCTTCATTGGGAAAAACACACAACAGAGCCTTTTGAGGCCTTTGCAGAAAAAACCTACACCCAACTCGAAAATCGGGCCTCGGAAATGCCTCCTATCCTGCAAGAAAGGTTGCCAAAAATGCTCGCAGGACAGTTTCTCCACGGCTACACCCAGCGGGAGGGGCTGGAATGGGTACTGCACCGATTTAGCAAACGGATTACGGGATCATTCGATGCACAAGCGCTTGCCGATGCTTTCTTTTCGGAAATTGATGCGTTTTCAGAAGATTTCAACGGCTTCTTCCCAGACTTGGTGGCACACGCGCAACAATCCTTGCGCCAAAATAGGTAGTTTTGCCCGGTGCAGATTCTTGTCAAAAATATCCTTTTCGGGTTGTGTTGCTTGCTTGCAGTAGATGCACAGGCGCAGCGTGCCCCGCGCCTGCGCAATTTCCAGCCTACTGATTATGAGGCACAAAACCAAAACTGGTCGCTCGCACAGTCGCCAGAAGGTTGGCTCTATGCGGGCAACAATGGCACGGTCATGGAGTTTGACGGCACACGTTGGCGACATTTTGCGCTGCCTGAAAAACAAGCCGTCCGTGCCGTAGCCATGGGCCGATCGGGCGAGGTTTTTTGCGGCGGTTTTGCCGAATTCGGCTATTGGGCCAAAGACGCTTCGGGGCGCCTGGCTTATACTTCGCTGAGCGCACAATTTGGGGAGGGACAGGTAGGCAAAGAAGAGATTTGGCATATTCTGGTGCTTCCTGAGTATGTCCTCTTTCAATCGTTTTCCACCCTTTATAAATTTGATTATCACAAGGTTGTTTCGATAAAACCGCCCAATGCCATCATGTTCGCCCAAGCGGTGAACGGCCAGGTGGTGTTGCCCGTAATTGACCGCGGCTTATATGAATTATTGCCTGACAATACTTTTCGAGCATTGCCGGGTTCGGAGGTTTTGAAGGACAAAATAGTGCAATTCCTTGTTCCAAATGGCCACGGCGGTATCTGGGCGGGCACTTCCAGCGACGGTATTTTCGACCTGCAAGATGGAGATTGCAAGCCTTGGGCAGACCCGCTTAACGCCGTTTTTCGCAAAAACCAACTCAATAAAGCCGTTGCGTTGCGCACTGGGGGCTGGGCTTTCGGCACCATACTCGACGGAGCTTTCATTTTGTACCCATCTGGCCAGTTGCGTTGTCATCTCCACCGCGAAAACGGCCTCCAAAACAACACGGTGCTGGCGCTTTTAGAAGACCGGGATGGCAACCTCTGGCTTGGACTCGACCGGGGTATTGATTTTGCCGCCTTGCGCTCGCCGCTTACGTTTTTTACCGATCAGACAGGCAAAATCGGCACGGTCTACACCGCCGCGGTGCACAAGGGCCAACTTTATATCGGCACCAACCAAGGTGTTTTCAATACACCTTATCCATCTCCTATTGTCCCTGCCCCCTTTACTTTGGTGGAAGGTTCTCAGGGGCAGGTTTGGCAACTTCAAGTGTTTGACAATCAATTAATTTGCGGGCACAACAGCGGCACCTTCATTGTGGAGGGCAATGCTGTACGGCGTATTTCTAGCGTTACCGGGGGCTGGTGCGCTGAGAGGATGCCGGGACGCCCAAACACCCTTTTGCAGGCGACGTACACGGGGCTGGTATTGTTCGAAAAACAACAAAGTGGCGCTTGGGCATTTGCCGGACGAGTTAGCGGTTTTAGCGAACCCTTGAAAAAGATCGTCTTCGACGCAGCGGGCAATCTTTGGGGAGCGCACCCTAACAAAGGGCTTTTCCGTCTGCGTTTGAGCGACGATCTTGCACAGGTTCGCGAGTTCAAAACATTTACCCGCGAAGATGGCTTGCCGACTGATTTTCAACTTAGCCTGAGTGTTTTGCCCGATAGCGATCTGGTAGTCAATGCTTTACCGAGCGCGGTGCTGTTGCGAAATGCCGAAGGCCAAACCCGGTTTGAGCCTACCCTCGTCAGAAAATGGCTTCCCGGGAGGGACGGTGAGCGCTTTGCCATAGACAGTAGTGGCCTTTGGCTCTATACAAAGAATGGGCGTTCTGAAAAAATCCCGCTCGCGCTCGTGCCGACGTTTGAGCAGGTGGAAACGTTGCCAGGCGGTGAATACCTTTTCTGTTTGGAGAATGGTTTTGCGCTGCTCAACAAAGATTCATCAGTTTCCCAAACAAGTCAGAAAGTGCTGCCACCGACCGTGGTCAGGATGATAAAAACTTCCGATAATCAAGCGGTTTTACCCGTTGCAGGCCTGTCGTTTGTGTATCAGAACAACAGTTTGGAATTCCAATTTGCCCAACCGTTTTTTGAACATCCGGTCAGGTTTTCCTGGTTTTTGGAGGGCTTTTCCAAATCCTGGTCGCCTTGGGCTTTTATATCTGAAAAGGAATTTACCAGCCTGCCATCCGGCCACTACAAGTTCCGGGTGCGGAGCGAAGCAGGTGGCGAAGAGGCTGTCATCCCATTCAGCATCAAGCCCCCATGGTATCGTTCAGGCTGGGCGATTGGCGGCTATGCCCTGATTTTTTTGGGGCTTCTTTGGCTGCTTGAAGTGTACAACCGCCGCCGTTTGGAGCGTCAACGCCACCGTTTGGAAGGGGAAAAAGAACGGGAAATTTTAATTCTGGAAGTGGAAAACAAAAACCGGGAACTTTCCAACGCCGCCTTCAACCTCATCCGAAAAAATGAGGCACTTCAAAGTTTGAAAGACAACTTGTTAGACTCCAAAAACGAGCCGCGAGCGCTTTCCAAAATCGTCCGCGAAATCGATGCCCACCTGGAGGGCGACCACGACTGGGAAATTTTTGAAGAGTCGTTCAACCGTGTCCACGACGATTTTTTCAAACGCCTCATGCAGCAATTCCCTGACCTCACCCCTGGCGACCTCCGTTTGGCGGCCTATTTGAAAATGAATTTGTCGTCCAAAGAAATTGCCCCGCTACTAAACATCTCCATTCGAGGCATCGAAAACAAACGTTACCGCCTGCGTAAAAAGCTTGGCTTGTCCGAAGAGGCCAATTTGACCGAGTTTATCATGGCTTTTTGACCCAAATTTTGCCAGTATTCGGCATGGCGTAGTAGTGGTGAGGTGCGTTTTTCTTTGGAAGGCATGAGATTGTCCTAATTTCATGCTGCTAATAAAGTGGGCATCCCAATTTTTTCCTGAAATTGAATAAGGAATGCCACTCGCACAAACAGGACATGACCAAAGCCCGATTCGCACTGCTCGCACTTCTTATCGCAAACACTTGCACAGAGGCCCAAACGCCCGCTGCGCCAACTGCCGTGGCAGCGGTAGGCTACGAACAGCACATTGAGCTGACTTGGCAGGCCAATGCCGAACCCAACGTGACGGGCTACAAAATTTACCGCTCGACCAATGGCGGCACTTCTTTTGACTTTTTGAAACAAGTCGGAAAAGAACCGATTGCTACCGATTGGACGGGTGATGAGGGCCAAATCTTGAGCAGGTACTATAAAATAGTGGCTGTAACAGGTGCTACAGAAAGCGGATTTTCCAACGAAACCTCGGCCACTACGCATTCCATGAGCGACGAGGAGTTGCTAGAAATGACGCAACGCGCCAGCTTCCGTTATTTCTGGGATTACGCTCACCCCGTGAGCGGTCTTGCCCGCGAACGCTCAAATGGCAACCCGAATATCGTGACCACCGGAGGCTCTGGTTTTGGCATCAAGGCCATTATCGTAGGCGCGGAGCGTGGCTGGGTGACTCGTGAAGCAGCGGTGGATCGAATGATTCAGATCGCCTCGTTTTTGCAATTCGCCGACCGATTTCATGGCGTTTTCCCGCATTGGATAAATGGCACGAATGGCAACGTCATTCCCTTCAGTCAATTTGACGATGGTGGCGATCTGGTTGAAACGGCTTTTTTGATGCAAGGGCTGCTGGCGGCTCGCGAATATTTTGACCAAAACACACCGCTCGAATCGGCGCTCCGCGATGTCATTACAGGGCTTTGGGAAGAGGTGGAATGGGACTGGTATCGCAAAAACAACAGCCCGGTGCTGTACTGGCATTGGTCGCCGAACTATGCCTGGCAGATGAATTTTCCCTTGCGCGGGTTCTTCGAAGCGCAAATTGTGTACATCCTCGCGGCGGCTTCGCCCACGCATCCCGTACCTGCGAGCCTGTATCAAACGGGCTGGACCTCCTCGAATTATGCCAACAACAGCATCCATTTTGGCCACAAGATTTATTGCGGGCCTTTTGGGGGCGGCCCGATGTTCTTTGCGCATTATTCCTACCTCGGCTTCGATCCACGCGGGCGCAAGGATGCCTTTTGCAATTATTTTGTGCGCAACCGCAACCATGCGCTCATCCAGCAGGCATATTCCGTCGCCAACCCGGAGCACCACCTTGGGTACTCGGCCGATTGCTGGGGCCTTACTGCCTGCGACGGCCCTAACGGATATTCGGCGCACGACATTCACCCCTCGAACGACGACGGCACCATCGCCCCCACCGCAGCCCTTTCCAGTATGCCTTATGCCCCGCAGGAATGCTTGGCTGCACTTCGTTACTTTTATCGGGTGCAGGGCGAACAATTGTGGGGATCTTATGGTTTTTACGATGCTTTCAACCTCGATCAGAACTGGTTTTCAAATGCTTACCTCGCCATTGACCAAGGCCCTATTATTGGGATGATCGAAAACCAGCGCACAGGATTGCTCTGGCAACTTTTTATGCAAAACCCGGAAATCGCGCCAGCGCTTCAAGCCATTGGTTTTCAAGCGGACAGTTCGCCTGCTGAGGAAGCTTTTACAGAAAAAAACGGGTTTGATGTGCTGCTATACCCCAATCCAATATCTGCAAACGGAGGATTATTGAACCTCGAATTTTCCATATTGAAAAAACAAAAACTGACGGCACAAATCGTGGACATCCAGGGTAAAGTGCTGCAAACGCTTTTCACGGACAGGGAAATGGGGACGGGTGTTTTTCGGGAGAAATTTCAGATTACAAACCTGCCAAAAGGAGTCTTTTTTGTGGAGATAAAAAATGGGGTAGGTGGAATCTGTTCGAAGAAAATGGTGACGGAGTAGCAGGCTCGGAATAGCGTCGACACTACTTGTTTTTAGCCACTAATTACACCAATTTCCACGAATCCTTTTTCGTGCAAATTTGTGTAATTAGTGGCTAACCAAACTTATTTTTAGCCACTAATTACACCAATTGCCACGAATCCTTTTTCGTGCAAATTTGTGTAATTAGTGGCTAACCAAACTTATTTTTAGCCACTAAT
>JACMMM010000333.1 GCA_014379065.1 Saprospiraceae bacterium | reverse complement strand
TCCGATTCGGAATCAGCGAGCCAACTCGGCACAGGGCAACACCTGAAAATGTTCCGGCAAATAGATCTTGACATGGAATCAGGGCCGCTTTTTGCCCCTCCTTTAGAAAGCTTCAAAGAGCGGGTTTTAGAGGATATTTTTGGTAAAAATGTGCACTATTGGCAGCCTCAGGAAAAGATATTGGAGGAGTTGGAGCAGATTTTGGCCCACCCGCCCAAATGTTTGAATGCCCGTGAACGCGAGACATTGGGCATCCGCCGGAAAATGTTTGAAGACCCGGTTGGGAATGGGATTGTGGTAAATTTGAGAAGTGGTGGATAGGAAATTAACTGCGGAACTATGGTTCATTCAGACTACTGGACAATGGACATTGGACGTTAGACACGATTCAGTAAGTGCATGACTTTCAAGTTTTTAGAGCGCAAGTCCAATGTCCAATGTCCAATGTCAAAATGTCCAATAGTCTAACCCCTCATTCTCTCAGCCACTGCTTCCGACCAGGCAGGAGAATCATTGAGACTCTCTACCAAATCGAGTTGTTCGCCGCCCATTTTTAGAAAGGCTTCGCGGTATTCTATGCTGACTTCCACGGTCGTTTCCAAGCAATCGGCCGTGAACGCGGGGCAAAAAACGAGCAGTCGTTTTGTTCCTTTATTTGCCAATTTTTCCAAGACTTCCGAGGTGTAGGGCTGAACCCAAGGGTCGCTGCCAAGCCGGCTTTGGAAACAAAGGGTGTATTGCTCAGGATTCAGATCCAGTTGACGCACAATGGCTTGTGTGGTAGCATGGCATTGAGCGGAATAGCAAAACTGGTTGACAGGTGTGAGGGTTTTGCAACAGTCCGCACTTTGGAGACAGTGGTTGAAAGCGTCGGCCTTGCGCAATTGTCGCTGCGGAAGTCCGTGGTAGCTAAAGAGGAAATGGTCGTATTGCGAAAGATCGTACCGACGGGCATTGGCCACAAAAAGGTCAATCATCGGCTGCCAGGTCGGATAGGAGTTCACAAATTCAACTTCGGGGATGATCGGCTGCTTCATCATCACACGCATCACCTCCTCATGGGCCGACCCGGTGCTTGCGCTCGCATACTGCGGGAAGAGCGGGAATACCTTGATTTTGCTGACTTTAGCCTGCATCAGTTTTTGGATGGCTGATTCGATGGAAGGGCTTTGGTATCGCATCGCTAACTCCACAACATATTCATTGCCAAGTAATTGTTGGACTTGAGCGGCAAGACTTTCGCCGTGAAATTTGAGCGGTGAGCCTTTTTCTGACCAGAGTTGCTGATATAATTTGGCGGATTGGCCAGAGCGGAACGGCACAATGATGCCACGCACCAGCAGGTTTCGTGCAATTGGGTTGATGTCAATGACACGCGGGTCGAGCAGGAACTGTTTGAGGTAACGATAAACGGCCGAACGGGTAGGTTCATCAGGAGTTCCGAGGTTGATAAGGAGTATGCCAGCTGGGCCTTGTTTCATCAAAAAATGATTAATTTTGTGCGCTAAACAACCTGAGCTGCGGAATGTTTTTCCGCTAAAATCTTCTGCAATTATCTATGTCTGCGCTCCTTGCTCAACCTAAGTCTTTTACGCTTGATTACTTGGCCCTGCACTTTGGCCCAGTGGAACTTCAACGCCCCTTTAGCAGGGAAGAATTTGTCATGTTGGCCGAGCACTTCCCGGATTTAGGCATGGAGCGCGAAAAAAATGGTATTGTAACTGTTATGTCCCCAGTAAAAAGAGGTTCCAGCAAGCGCGAATCTGCCGTCATTGCGCTGATCTATCTTTGGAACGAAACCCTTTTGAAAACCGGCGAAGTGCATGGTTCAACTGGCGGGATTGACCTCCCCGACGGCACCACCAAATCCCCCGATGTTGCTTGGATTTCGCCCGAACGCCTCGCCGCTTCGCCTGCCAATGAAGAAGATGATTTTGTAAAAATCGTCCCTGATTTTGTGGCCGAAGTACGGTCTCGGAGCGATCGTTTAGCAAAACTCCAAAAGAAAATGTCCGATTCTTGGATGGCCAACGGCGTTCGGCTGGGTTGGCTTATTGACCCTTATACAGAACAGGTGCACATTTACCGTCAAGGTCAAAGCGTAGAAATCTTGAAAGGCTTTTCGGGAAAAAAACTTTCGGGTGAGGAGGTACTGCCGGGCTTTGAACTGCCTTTGGACAAGATGAAAGCCGGGTAGAATTTTGGATTTTGGAATTACGATTTACGATTATTTTGATCCGAAAAAGTCACGATTTTCGCCTTTTTCGGATCAAAATAATCGTAAATCTTAATTCAAAAATCCAAAATTCTAAACCGCTTCTACTTTAGCGGCGTTGTTCCTTTTCGCCCATTCGTACACCCCAAACATGGCTG
>JACMMM010000332.1 GCA_014379065.1 Saprospiraceae bacterium | reverse complement strand
TTCTATTTTCACCGCCGCAACAGCGAGGCTAGTATCTTACGGCAAAAAGTTACCTACTTATGCGACACTTTATTTCGGCCTTTCTAACGCTTTTCAGCCTGCCCATCTTCGCCCAAACTTTCCCCATACCACCCCAGTTTTTTATCGAAACCTGTGTCCCAGTGTCGGACGATACCATTCGTGTGTGCGACGGCGCGGGCTGCGATTTTAACAATGACGAACTACAAGCGGCACTCAATGCTGCCCATGCAGGCACCGTTATCTTGCTTGAAGCGGGCGCTATTTATACCGGCCCCTTCACCCTTCCAGAAAAACCAGCAGCGCCCGGCTGGATCACAGTGCGCACTGCCGCTCCTGACGCTGCTCTGCCTCCCGCCGATACGCGCATCACACCGGCTTACGCCTCCGTGCTGCCAAAAATCATAGCGCCGCCCTTTTTGCAAGCCATTGTCACCCAGAGCCGCACACACCACTGGTATTTTCTTGGTGTTGAGTTTGCCAGCGCTGCATTCAGTTATAACATTGTCGCCATCGGCAACGGTGAAACCAGTGAAGCCAAGCTCCCGCACGACCTGACTATCGACCGCGTGTATGCCCACGGCCACCCGACGCAGGGCAGTCGCCGCGCTTTCGCAGGCAATGGCTTTCGCATCGCTCTGGTGAATAGCTGGGTAAGTGACTGCAAGGAAGTTGGAGCAGACAGTCAGGCATTCTGCGCCTGGAACGGCACGGGGTTTAAACTTGTCAATAACTATTTGGAAGGTGCAGGTGAAAACGTGATGTTCGGCGGCGCCATCCCCAGTATACACGGTCTGGTTCCTTCCGACATCGAAGTGCGCAACAATCACTTTTTCAAACCTTTGGCCTGGGCCATCTGGTCGCCTGAATACGCTGGCACACCTTGGTCGGTAAAGAATATTTTTGAATTGAAAAACGCACAGCGGTTGTGGGTGCAAGGCAATGTACTGGAGCAAAATTGGGCACATGCGCAAACAGGTTTTGCTGTGCTTTTCACACCGCGCAGTGAGGCAGGCGCTACTGATTGGGGCAGGGTACACGACGTGCTTTGGGAAGACAACATTCTGCGCCATACTGCCGGTGGCTTTAACACCAGCGGGCGCGATGGCAACTTCCCCATTGTCGGCACAGCACGCATTCTTATCCGAAACAACCTGATCGAAGACCTTGATCCGGCGGCTTGGGGCAATGGATCAGGCCGCGTTTGTCAGGTGCTTGGGCCAGTGCCTGATTTCACTTTTGAGCATAACACGGTGCTAAACACGGGCAATACTTTTCTCAATGCCGACAACCCCAATGACCCGAATATGAACTTCATCTATCGGGATAACATTGTTTCCTACGCAGATTATGGTGCACATGGTAGTGGAGCAGGTGTCGGCAACGGCTGCTTCAATGTTTATTTTCCACAGGCGAATTTTACGCACAATGCCATCGCCGACGGCGCCGCAGGCAATGGTGGTACACCCGCCAATTATCCTTCTGGCAACTTCTTTCCAGCCACTATGCTAAACGTAGGATTCATGAATTACAATGGTGGTCAGGGTGGCGATTATCGGCTGACAGCTGCCAGCCCTTACCGCCAGGCCGCCACCGATGGTACCGATATCGGCGCTAACATCGACTCGCTTATGCTACGCACGGCGGGGGCTATTCCGGGTGTTTTTCTTGCTTGCCCCGATGCGACAAGCGCTGTTACGCCGCCGTTCGATGACCTACCAACTTTGACTGCTTTTCCAAACCCTGGCTCGGCAAGTTTTACGGTGCGAGGTTTAACCACAGAGGCCGTACATTCTGATGCAGCTACGAAGGTGCGTCTTGAGGTCTGGGATGCCCAAGCTTGCTTACGCATTGTATCCTTCGCAGGAACAACCGTAGCCACAGGAGGGCTGCCAGACGGAGTGTATTTGATTCGTGTTTTGGAAAAAAATCGGGTACAGGTAATAAAATGGGTGAAAAGAAGCAGGTAAAATAATAATCGAGCCACCTGATCAATTGTAAGGATAACAACCCCGTTGAGCGTGCGCTCGACGGGGTTTTTTGTTTGCCCAAAATTTCATTCACACAGTCAGAAAAGGCACTGACAAAATCAGAAGGCTTATTCAGTCATTATGTTGTTTTCCATAATTTATTTTGGAAGAAATTTGCTTACTTGATACAACGTACAAGAATTACACTTTTCACCAAAATAAAAAATAGAATGAAAAAAGCGACTTACCTCTTTGCCCTTACCTTACTGGCAATCTCATGCAGCAAAAATGACTTTAGTGTTCGGAACGAAGAAAACGTGCTCCCTGAACAAATTGCAGCGTTTGACGCATTTCTCGATTTGCCGCCTGTGTTTGTTGATTACAACTACCGCTTGCCAAACTACTTGAAAGCGACCGGGATGGAAGTAAGGCCTGTAGACAATGCCAAGGCCACTTTGGGCAGGGTTTTGTTTTATGACAAAAACCTATCGCTCGACCACAGCACTTCGTGCGCGTCTTGCCACAAGCAAGCAAGAGCATTTTCTGACGATGTAGCCTTTAGCAAAGGCATCTTTGGCCTCACAGGCTCCCGTAATTCCATGCCGATAGCCAATGTGGCCAATTTTTCTGCGCATTACAGTGAAATCTCGGGGCTACGCCCGCTACTGCTCTGGGACAGTCGTGCAGCCAATGTAGCGGAACAGTCCAAGTTGGCATTCCTAAATGACCACGAAATGGGCATGAACATGGAAGGGGTGGCTGCTCGCATCAAGGAGCAGTCTTACTACCCTTATCTCTGGCAAAAAGTGTATGGCCATTTCGATGTGCGGGATGAGGATGTATTTGAGTGCCTCTCTGAGTTTGTTGGATCAATAGGGGCACCTGATACAAAGCTTGACAAGGCTCTGGAAGCTGTAAGTGGAAACCTTAGCTTTGGTGGTGTAGACACCGTCATTATTGGGCCAGCTTACTATGGCGACACGACGATTTTGCCCTTTGGGTTGCCTAATTTCAATCCCAGTGAGAATCGGGGGCGCGACATTTTTGTGGCCAACTGTTCTAAATGCCACTCGCCCATCCGAGCATTTCAAGAGGTTTTTGAAGCTTGCAACGGGCTGGAAATGAGTTATGTCGATCAAGGGCGAGGAAAAATTACGGGAAAATCTACCGACAATGGCGTGTTCAAATCACCTTCTTTGCGCAATATCACACTCACGGCACCTTATATGCACGACGGGCGTTTCAAAACACTTCAAGAAGTAGTAGAATTTTACAGCGATGAAGTAAAGCCACATCCGAACCTCCACACGCAAATGCTGCACAACGGCGAGCGTAACCTACACTTGACGATGTTGCAAAAGAATGATTTAGTTGCCTTTTTGTCTACACTGACCGATAACAAGATTGGGTTTGACGAACGCTTTTCAAATCCATTCAAGCAATGAAAAATTTATACTATGTTTTGCTTCCAGCGCTGGGGGTTTTAATGAGCTTAGAAACTACGGCTCAAAACCTGCATCGGCTTGTCGTAAAAGCTGATATGGCGGAAGCAGCGAAAAAGCAATTGGGGGCCGCTCTGGAATGGCGTTTTAACGCCAAAAACAGCCTGGAGCTCCAATTGGGTTTCCGGCGGCACAACGAGCTTCCTACCGACGTTTTTAATGGAGATTGGACAGCTGATTACGCGAAGCGACGCGGCTATATCAGCAGTGCAGCATCGCCTCCCCCAGCAAATGATGCTGGATGGGAATATCTTGGGACGGGACGGCCTTTGCCAGATGCGCATTCATCCATTATTCCATTGTCAACCCGTTATGCCCGCGTAGCGTACGGTATGTCGTATCAGAACCGCCCTCAGGGCCTGCGGATAATACTTCTCCCAGGTATTTCTTTTTCAAATCATCGCTATTTCGAGCAGTACGACCAATTTGCTAAAAAGAGTGGCAAATTTGAAAGCTGGCAAATTGGTTCGAATCCAAATCAGGGGCAATATGTGGAACAAACTTTCTTTTACACACAAACACGCCAAATGCGGGAGATAAATTGGTGGGTTTTAGGAGCCACTCATTCTTTTGGCTTCGCCTGGCAAGCAAAGCCTGGATTTTATCTTGAGGCCCGAATAACGGCCGGGGTCAATTTTGGGGACGCACCCTATTCAAAACAAGACCTGCCCAACATAATGGCCAACTATTATGGGCAAATGGCTTTTTTCTTGGGCTGGGCGTTTTAATGGCATTTAAAATAATCAAATGGCTCCAAGCATTCCTGACATCGAAACAGCGCTTTACAAGCCGTAGAGCCAAATTGCGAAATCATTTCTGTATTCGTAGAACCACAATGTGGGCAAACCAAAGCCCGGCGCTCACCAAACAAAGCCTTTTTGTCCAAGCTTGCTTCAGCGGGCGGGGCAATGCCGTATTCCCGGAGTTTTCGGCGGCCATCCTCGGTGAGCCAGTCCGTTGTCCAAGCCGGTGAGAGCACCGTAACCACCCGGACATTTTCAAAACCACCTTCTTGCAAAGCTGCCCGGATATTTATTTCTATCACCCCCATGGCAGGGCAACCACTGTAAGTGGGCGTGATGACGACTTCCAGCGCCCCATCATCTGCCATGCGTACATCGCGGATGATGCCGAGGTCATTCACCGTGAGCACGGGAATTTCGGGATCCGTCACGGATTCGAGTAGATGACGGGCCTTTTCAAGTAGCACTTGGACATTGGACATTCCTTGTTGGAAATTGGATATTTATTAGGGCTTTGAGTTGCCATAGGCTTCTTGCCAAGCCATCACGCCGCCCTTGAGGTTCAGCACATTTTTGAAGCCGTTGGCAAGCAAAAGGCCCTGTGCCATGCCCGAGCGTGCACCACTGCGACAATGCACAATGATTGGGTCATCTTTGTGATCCTCAAGTTCGTGCATCGAATTCACAAGCGTATTGAGCGGGATAAGTTGCGCACCAAGGTTGAATTCTTCGTATTCCCATGGTTCGCGCACGTCAATGAAGACGAATGGCTCGCCCGCTTCGAGCTTTTTGCGGAGGTCTTGTACTGTAATTTCCATGTGCGAAGGTTTTGAAAAAAAATTGGAATCTATTTAGGTTAGCCACGAATTACACAAATTTTCACGAATCAGATACCTTACTTTGCCTGATTTAGTGTAAATTAGTGCAATTCGTGGCTAAAAATAGACCGTCGCTAAACAGGCGCCAAAACAGCCAAATCTTGATTCAAACCAGATTTCCCCCTACCCTTCCTACTTTTGAGGCTAATTCAAATATTTACCACATAGTGCACATAGCACACATAGCCTCCAAAATTTCCAAAACTATGTGCGCTATGTGGTGAATAGATAAAAAAAACATGGCAAGAAAACATTACACCCTGCCCAATATACGCATCCACGGCATCGCTGACCGGGGCAAAGGCGTGGGCAGAACAGAAGAGGGCATGGCGGTTTTTGTGGATGGCGCAGTGCCTGGCGATGTGGTGGATGTGTACGTGCAAAAAAAGAAGGGTGGTTTCGCGGAAGGCAAGGTTGAGGCAATCGTGTCGCCCTCGCCCGACCGCGTGGAGGCTTTTTGCCAGCATTTCCCGATCTGTGGCGGCTGTAAATGGCAAAACCTTGATTACCAAGCACAACTCCACCATAAACAACAGGTAGTGGACGACGCTCTGCGCCGCATTGGCAAAATTGAAATCGGCGAATTTTTGCCTATTCTTGGGGCACCAGAGACCGTTTTTTACCGAAACAAATTGGAGTTTGGTTTCTCGAACAAACGATGGATTTTGGAGGGAGAATTTCCGAAAGATGAGGCCCCAGAAGTGACACTTTTTGAAAAATCGACCCTTCTAAACCCAGCGCTCTACGGTCTGGGCTTCCACAAAGCCGGATTCTTCGACAAAATCATTGACATCCAAAAATGTTGGCTTCAAGCCGACCCGTCCAACGAACTGCGCAATACCTGCCGACAAATCGGGCTTGACCAGGAACTGGAGTTCTACGACCCGCGCCACCACAAGGGTTTTTTGCGCAATCTCATGGTGCGGCTCACTACTACGGGCGAGCTGATGCTTCTCGTCAGTTTTGCGCAAAACCGCCCGGAAGCGATTGCCCGATATTTGGATGAGATTCTGGAAAAATTCCCGGAAATGACAACGCTGGTGTATTGCATCAATACAAAGTTGAACGACTCCATGTTCGACCTCGAAATGCAGACCTATCGCGGTAAAGGTTTTGTGGTGGAACAATTGGGCGATCTGAAATTCAAAATTGGCCCCAAGTCGTTTTTTCAAACCAATTCCTTGCAAGGCAAGCAGTTGTACGACGTGACCGCCGAGTTCGCGGGGCTGACCGGAAATGAAAATGTGTACGATTTGTACACCGGAACTGGGAGCATTGCGCTATACCTTGCGCGGTATTGCCGCTCCGTAGTGGGCATTGAAGAGATACCCGATGCCATTGCCGATGCAGAAGAAAACATGCGGCTCAACGGGATCACGAATGCCACGTTTTATGCAGGCGATGTGAAGTCCGTGCTTTCGCCGGAGTTTGTGCAAAAACATGGTCGGCCCGATGTGCTGATTACCGATCCGCCCCGTGCCGGGATGCACCCAAAGGCGGTGGAATTCTTGCTGGATTTAGCGGCGCCGCGTATTGTGTACGTCAGTTGCAATCCCGCCACCCAGGCCCGCGACCTCCAATTGTTGTCTGAAAAATATGCCGTTCTGAAAGTTCGGCCCGTGGATATGTTTCCCCATACGCACCACATTGAGAATGTTGCGTTGTTGGAATTGAAGGACCGTTGACTTTTGACCGTTGACAGTTGACCATTGACTTTTGACCGTTGACCATTGACTTTTGACAGTTGACAATTGACCACATTGACCACATTCTAAAAAATGTTCAGCCTACTCAGCAAATTCATCTTCTGGCTCATTGGCTGGAAAATTACGGGGCACTACCCTAAGGAGTTGTCGCATGTGGTCGTTGCCGTAGCGCCCCATACCTCGACCTGGGATTTTTTTCTAGGGGTGCTGACCAATAGCGCGGGGCAGTTCCATGCTAATTACATGGGCAAGCACACGCTGTTCAAACCGCCGTTTGGGTTCTTTTTTCGCTGGCTGGGCGGCATCCCTGTGGACCGTTCAAAAAATCACAACCTCGTAGCAGCCACGGTGGAGGCGTTCAAACGCGAGCCGCGTATCCATGTCGTGATCGCGCCAGAAGGCACGCGCAAAAAAGTGACCAAATTAAAGACGGGGTTTTACCACATTGCCCGATTGGCGGGGGTGCCGATTTGCTTGTGCAAGTTTGATTATGAAAAGCGCGAGGTGTTTTTTGATCCGGTGCTTTTTTGGCCAACGGATAATGAGGAGGCGGATATGGGGTATATTTGGGAGTATTTTAAGGGGGTGAAGGGGGGGAATGCGGAGATGGGGGTGGGGTAAAATAGTAGCCCGTGGTAATTTCCGACCTAAATCATAACTATTCTATATTCCATTACCATTTTAGTTACGTCCTAGTTTCTCAACAGGAATAATTGTAGTAATAAAAAGGTAGCCTTTGTTAGATTTATACCGAATATCATTTTTAACAACATCCAAAAACTTAATGTGTTTTTCGTAATCTCGACCAACTAATGGGCCTGCGCTGTACGAATCTACGAATTCTGGCAGAGTGCCGGTGTGGGTAGAATGTTGGTTAATGCCAAAAGTTTTGCCGATGTCAATCGGGTCACTGGCGCTCCGGAAACCGTCTTTATTGAGGTCGCGGAGGAGGCGTACTTTCTCCCGTTGTACCAGTGCAGGTTGGTCGCCTTTGTGTAGTCCCACGACCCATGCTTTGTATTGACCGAAAGCAATGCGAGCAACGCCCTTAGGGTTAAGCGGATGCCAAGTATAGTGACTGCCTGGTTCGGTAGTTGCTTGGTCATTCAGCATAAGTACCGGTTCGCCATTTTCACTGACACGAATAACCAGTCGACGGTCATTCCAATGATTAAAAAAATCGCCATTTGGTGTGCCATCAGCATTCATACCTTCTACATACACGATATTGTACATCTGATCACTACGGGCAATCCAATAGCCCGCCTTTTGCAGAGCCCGTAGTATTCGTTTTGCTAATCTGGTTTCGAGGCTATCAAAAACATTTTCTTCCAGTTTAAGTGGCAAAAAAATGTTAGGTTGTGCCTCGTCGAGTTTGGTAGCCATTTCCGGGGTAAAAACTTTGTCTTGATATTCAATTTTTGCTATCCGGCAAAACTCTTGCAGGGCGCTCCTTGTATTCAGGCCTAAAATACCATCACCAGTGCCGATAGGGTGGAAAGGGGTATCAATATCGCCTCCTATTTCAGGATCCAATATTCCAAGTTCGCAGAGTTTTTTCTGAATTGCCCGCCCCAAGGCTCCATTGATCATATCAGTCGAAGTAATTTTGTTGGCAAGCGCAAATTTTAAGAGTACGGAGTCTTTGCCAGAAACTAACGGCGCGAAACCAATAACAGGCATTGAATCACAAGATACGAGCGTCGGCTTCCCATTAACAGACTTTGCAATATAGCCGATTTTCCCTTCAAATCGGACTTTCCAGAAATGTTGACTACTGTCAATAAGCTCTACCATTTGGCCGGGTTTTATGGCTGTGATAAGCGTTTGTCGTGCAACAGCGGAATTTGGGTTTTTAAAAATTTCGTTGAGTTCTTGCAAGCTGAGCTCACGATTTCGGAAGCCCACCGCATTGCTCACATTGGCGACTTGGCGACATCCAAAACATACGCCTTTTGCTGCAAGCCAATTGACATAGTTGCTATCTAAGGCCATAACCCGGCTTACCCAATAGCAGGCCGAATCAATTTGCCTGTCTCTGAAAAAAGCAAGGGACAGGGCCTCGGCAGACAGTGTTCGCAGGGAATCATTGCTCAGGGAAAGGTGGAAGCATTCGATGGCACGGGCCGGATTGTCCTTCTCATTCAAGAAAAAGATACCGTCGTTGTACCAGACCCTTGCCCGATTGGTTTTTGCTAATTCATAGCGTGGGCGTATGTCAAGCGCTCGTTTGAGCAACGTGCGTACATAATTGGATTTCAGCGAAGCATCCTGATAATTGGGTACAGTGTCAGGTGTAAAACCTGAAGTGTCAGCCAAGTTCCAAATACGGCTCGCTGTATTGTTCAACTGCATAGCGCTATCTACCTCTACGATCTTTTGTTCTACCAGCAAGCCCTTATACAAATTCTGTGAAGTGTAGTCAGGGTGAAAATAGACATAAAACGATTCTGCACCCATGAAGGCAATGCATAGGAACAAAGCCAAACTCCCCAGCCCCGAAAGGTTTCCCAGCCAAAAATCAAGCGTATAAAATGGCCTCCATGCCTTAATCCTCTTTTTTTCCAAAAATGCTTTCACAGTACTACCTGCTGGGCCTTCTTCAAGTTCAAAACCTAGATGACGTACTGGTACGAGATCAAGTTCTTCTTTCAGCAGAGACGACGGTAAGGTTTCTTGAAAAATAAAGCTGATGGCTGCTTGAGCTTTTGTTTCGTTGGGGTGCAAAGCGAAATCTTGCACTGCCAATCGGGTCTGTGCTTTTTGGTTGGCAAAGCCATCCCGGCAATCGTCAATCACTGCTTGGAGTTCTTTTTCCACAGCTTCACGGGCAAGTTTTTCGTCGGCCTTTGGAAGTTGGTGCCACCAAGCCCGCCAAAGCGAGGTTTTCATCACCCCTTCTTGAAGCCAAGGGATACGGGCCAGTAACAGTAGATGTTCGTAGCGCACATCAATGCCCAAATTCCGACCAATGGCGATGGTAACGTTCCAGTTCAGTTCGGGATAGACCACGAGGGCGCGCAACCAATGGTAAATCTTCTTATCCTGTATGGCTTCCTTAAGGTAGTCGCTATGCTGTTCTGGTGTTTGCCAAAGGCGGTCAGTATCTATGTCCAACTCCTTTCCCTTACACACCTTCTGCCATTCTGCGAAAGTGGGGGGTAGGCTATCGTCGTCCATGCCCTTGTCAGCAAATGCCGCCGCTTGCATCAAACCGCTCAAACCAGCGTCGAAAACCGCAAACAAACGGTAGAGCCTCGCTTCCATAAAACTCCAAGAGGCTTTCGGAATAGGAGTAATGAGCATCCGCTGTGGCCAACGCTTGAAGGCATCCGCCAGATGGGGCTTAATTTTATACCCTTTCTCATTGTTTTCGGCCAGCAATTGGTACGCATCCCCAAACACTACCACACGGTGGTCGCCATATATCATGGCAAGGTGTTCGAGCGAAAAACCCTCTGGGTGGTAGCGGTTCCAGAATCGGTCAAAGTCGTTTTTGTAAAAAAGCACTTCGGCAAGCACCGCTTGCTCATCCAGCATTTCGGTCAGGTAACGGAAAAGTTGGGCTTGGTGGCTGACTTCGTTTTGAAGGTCAATGAGGAAAAGATATTGTGTAGGGCGCGTATTTGAAGAAAACCGCAGGTCGGGAAAGCCTGCCTTTTCAATGGTAGCACTAATGCTGAGTGAGATATTGAGCATTGACTGACGGCCGGGTTCCCTACGGCGGAGCATGGCCGCTACTTCGATCTGCTCCGCAGAATGGCGTAATTTGGCATTGTTGGAGCGATAGGGAATGGCGTAAGGCGCATGGTCGTTGGGTTTTAGCGCTTTCCGGAGTTCTTCTGGCACCTCTAGTTCGGGTTCTTTCGTTTTCTCGTAGGGACGCTCCATCCATTTTATAAAAAAGAAATAAACCGCCAGCCAAAAAAGAAGAACAGCAAAAAGACATGCCCAGATAGTGTACACCCAAAAAGGCTTTGGCGTATCACCCACAAGCGGTTGCTCGGCGAGTATGGGTATTCCCTCTCCGATATCAATTCGAACGATCAGGCTTGTATCACAGAAACCATTCTGGGTCGTGTCGGCAAAGGTCAGAGTTACACTGTAGGTATCATCCTCCTTAAAATTATGCACAGGATTGGAAAGCGCTGAAGAATCACCGTCGTCAAAATCCCAGCGAAGTGTCCAGCCTTTCTTCAACCCTTTGGGCGCAAAAAACTGGATATTCTGCCTGGCCTCTCTTTGGCCCATTACGCGGATGGTATCTGTTTTGGACAATCGTATGGGACGTGTACAGGCGACTTCGAAACGCGATGGTGGTGGCCATACTCCAACAGGATCGCCTTTTTTATGGAAAAAACCTTCTTTTCGGTAATAGCCTTCAAGTTTGACAAATTTGAGCGAATGGCGCTCAGATGGGTAAGGGGTTCTGTAGACAAATGTTTGTTGAGAACTGTCCATGAATGCTAGTGTATCCGTTGCCATAGCCCCTTGGCTAGCAAATACTTTCCAGACAAACGCCACGCCTTCTGAGTCTTTCGGGTCTGTCTTGTTTACAAATCGGACTGTGTCTCCAGGGGTTAAGCGCTCGGTTTTGTTGGTTACCACGTAACTGAATTTTCGCTTCATTTCCTGTTGGTGTTCCCAATATAGATAGGCCGCTATGGCCGTCACTAATATTGCCCCAACCAATGTCCACAGCAGCCACACCTGCACTTTCTCCCAGATGGTTCTCGGCAGCGGCGGCGACACCTTCGCTTTCAGGTACTCCAAAAAGTCGTCATAAATCTCATAGAATCGTTCTTGTTCCAAGGGGTGGCGGCAAATAAGTGGCGCCAGTTGGTACTTCAAATTCTGTCTCCCTTCGGCGCTGCGCCATTCGGCATGGCTCGAAGCCAGCAAATGTTGCACCCGGAGCCGTTCGGCTGGCCCGATGTAAAACCCGGCGTTCTGCAATTGAACAAACAGGCGCTGGAACGGCAGAGGCAATTCGTTCATGGGATTTCCAGGAATTCTCGCAGGGCTTCGATGTCCTCTCTGGTCTTGACCAGCAACGAGAGGTTGTCGCGGAACTCAGCTTTGACATCCTTGATGGCTTCGGAGAAAAACTTGTCTTCCAGCGCCAACAATTTTACTACCGCTACGAGTTCAGCAGTGGCAGGTTTCTTCCGAGTAACCTTTTCACGTAATTGCTCAAATTCCTCTGTAATGGTTTTGAGGTTGGCATCGAGGGCTTTGCCTGTTTTTTTGGAGAGGTGTTCTTTCAATATCTTCCGCAACGGTTCTCCTTTGGGTGTGGGAATGTTATAAAAAACACAGCGGCGCAGGAAGGCTTCTGGGAGGTTTTTTTCCGAGTTGGAGGTCATGATGATCAAGATGCGCTGGGTGTTTTTCGTGTCCTTGCCCTTGTCGTCCTTCAGGCCGAGGTCAAGCCCTATATGATAGTTGTCTTGTTCTTTTACAAAAAATTCACGGTTTTCAATTTCGTTCAGGATGTCATTGGTGAAATCGCGCGGAGCTTTGTCCACTTCGTCAATCAATACCACCGAACTGGAAGGTTTTACATCATCGGGGTAGTCAAATTTGAACTTGCTGCGGTACTCCTTCAAATTGGGGTTTGCCAGCGCAATGGCCTTGCCCAATGCCTGCAACTCTATAAAATTGGCAAGTGGCAGGATTTCCTCTTTGCCTGCGTCCGTGCGTCGGGTATTGGCCTGCTGGAAATGCCCGATAGCATCGTAGATGTAAAAAAGGTCGCGGGCCTGCGAAGTGGTTTTGGTGTTGAAGCGCAGGGGTGTTGGTGCAAAACACATTTCTGCATTACCCTCGGTCTGTTTATGCAGTTGGTGGGCTACCTTGAACGCCAGTTGTGTTTTGCCCGTACCAGGTTCGCCAGTCAGCAGCAAGGGCTGATTGAAGCGTAGCGCCATCTCCACCGCTTTTTGAAGTGGCTCGTCGAGAATGTAATGCTCAGGCTCGGGCTGAATGTTGAGTACGTCAAAGATTTGAATTTCGCGGTTCATGTATTGCTTTGTTGTTGATTTCTTTAATGACTTCCCATAAGGTTTGCTGAACCTCATCCATGTTCTTATTTGGAACGGGATCCTGTTTGAAGTGGCGCTTTTTTGTTTCTTGGCGGCTATATACAGTTTCCCAGAAAATACTGTAGTTGGCAAACCAATCATCTATGCATTCATCTGTTACTACTTCCAAGGCTCCCAAGTTTTTCAGAAACACAACATCTTGGAGGGAATTATCAAGTTCCTTCTTCTTAATTGGCTTGTTACCATCAAAAATTACGGAGAAAAAGAAAAACATCTCGGGGACATCGTCTGCCAAATCTTTTTGGCAAAAATCTGTGATAAATTGGCGAATCTGTTCTGGCACAACTATGGGATCCCAGTACTTGTCTCGTATTTGCAGATGGAAACAAATCTTGTCATTCTCTTTAAGGCCCAGGTAATTGACTTGTTTTAGTCCAAAAGTTAACGTTTTTTCATGGGCTCCTTTGCGTACCTCGACTCCCAGTGCTTCAAATATTGTGTAAATAAACTCTTGGCTAAGATTTCGAATATCAATCGGTCTTACAGGTTCCATGGGAATGTCCTTCACGTTAAAAGTAGATTTACGATCAGGGTAAAGATGATCTTGATGCACTCCCTCTAACCTTTTTAAATAGCGCATATAGATGCCCGGGTGTGCTTGTTTCTCTTCGCCGTAGAGATAAAAGTAGTGTTGGCGCGACCTATCGGGATTGCGAAGTAGTTCTGTAAATGGGGAAAATTGTTTGGTTCGGTCGCAGGTGAATCGGTGGTGTTTAGTAAATTCAGGAGTGGTGGAAAATTTGAGGCTAGAAGTTGTGCCTAAACGGTCAATAAATTCCAATAATGAATTCAAACATAAAAGAAACACTTTCTCTTTCTCATGGCGATCTATAAAACCTTTTAACTCTTCTATTTTAGCATTTTCATAGCGAGCTTTGATAAGAATTATCTCGTTTGGAAGGGCTGGCAAGTTCTTTTTCAAATGTTCCATTGCCTCTTTGAACATTGCGTGTTCAAGAAGATCTTTCAACTCTTTTTTAAAGTTTTCTACTTTTTTAAGGTCTTCCAACATTTTCTTAGGCAAGATTTGTTTTTCGTCTGAATATCAGAACCATATTCTGTCGTGTGGCAAATGTAGTTAATATTCCATACCCTGACCATCTGGCGAATTATTGCCCGTCAATTGCCCGTCCACTTAATGTTTTATATCTGGCAACTTTCCAAGCTCGAAGAATTCAATAGAAAACTTTCAGAAAGTTGGCCCTTATTGGAACAGCATCTAACCCCAACCCTCCGTATCTTCGGCGCGTGTCTCAAGACTACACCAAGCGCGAGGTGTTTTTTGACCGAGTGATTATGAACTGTAATTATTTTCCAATTTAGCCCCCTCTGAATGTGTTCGCAAAGAGAGAAGTGACACTTTTGTGAAAAGTGTCACTTCTTGGCACTCCGCCTGAGCAGCGTCTCACCCAACCTTTCGTATCTTCGGCGCGTATCTTCCACACCAATAATACTCTCTACCTTTTCAAACGCCTGTTTTTATGAAAAGCCGATTTTTACCTACTTTATCCGCTTTACCCGCCGTAGCCTTAGCGAAGGCGGGCGTCTTCCTCCTCTCCTTCTTCTTTGCCTCGCAACTTCTCGCCCAACAAGACAGCATCAATATTTCCGGCTTTGCCCAGCCCACCTGTGGCTGTACTGGATTTATTGATATTACAGCAACAGGGGGGATCATGCAACCTCCTTCTAATATCTATTTTTATAAGTGGACAACCGGAGAAAGTACCCAAGACATATACAACCTATGTCCCGGCCAATACTGCGTCACCGTTACCAGTGGCACCATCAATAGCACCACGTCATCCATGTGCTTCACGGTCCAGCAACTACCCTACACGCCACTTAATATTATTTCCAGCAACACAGCCCCTTGCAATTTTGACAGCTCGGGTATCACCAACCACTGCGAAAAAGCATGCCCTAACACCACGGTTACCTATTCCGTGGCGGTGCAAAATCCAAACGGCACCGGTTCACAAATTGGATGGCAGGTTTCGGGCGCGGTGAGTTGGGTGGTCAATACGAATAGTTCGCCTTTCTTCTCGAGTATTACCGTCACATGGGGCGGCCCAGGCACGGGGAGTGTCACCGTTTTTACGGATAACTCAGCGGGTGGCTGTTTAGGAGAGGCTTCTTTGTGCGTCACCGTCATAGAAGAACCGAAAGCCGTGTTTTCAAGCAGCCCCGCTGCCGCGATTGCAGGTGGCACGCTCCAGGTTTGTTTGGGTCAAACGGTTCATTTTCAAAATCTTAGCACGGGTGGCGCGGACTCCTACGAATGGCTGTTCAGCGACGACCTCAGCACTAGCTCCGCCGAAAATCCACAGCACACTTATCTCATACCGGGCATACATACCGTCCGGCTCATCGCCCGAAGCGAGTGCCTTTGCGCCGACACGACCCTGATGACCGTGGAAGTGCTCAACGCTCAAGCTCCCACGCTCGAATGCGTGGCGACAATATGCCCCGGAGAAACAGTCACTTATACTGCCTCGAATGGCTGTACGCCTTTTTCCTGGACAGTAAGTGGTGATGGCACGGTGCTCAATGGCGGCACGCCCATGTCGGATACCATCACGGTACAATGGAACGGTGGCCCAATTGGCACCATAACCCTAGGCGCACAGCCCTGTTCAGGTGCGGCCTGCCCACTGGCGGGTGTGATCGAAATCCCGATCATTACCAGCAATGCTCAGATTGTCGGCCAAGATCGCGTGTGCCCCGGCGCAACGGAGGTTTATACCATTGCACCTTTTGGTGGAACGGGCTTTGTGTGGTCGCTGCCCATGGGTGGCACCATCGTGGATGGACAAGGCACCAACCGTGTCACCGTGGAATGGAGCAATTTGCCCAACCCAGCTCCGGCCGCTGACCACACCCTTTACGTCCAGTACACCAACTGTTACCTCGGCTGCGGGGGCGCAGATTTTATTCAGGTTCGTATCCTATCATCTTTTTCCATCAATGGCCCCATTGAAACTTGCCAAGGTTCGAGCGGCAATTTTACATCGAGTTTCAACACCAGCCTCCTGCCCATCCTCTGCAACTGGACGCTCACTGCTCCTAATGGCGCCACGGCTTGGACTTCGCCCGCAGCCACAAGCGCTCCGAGCATTCCTTTCCTAAGTGGCCCGGGCGTTTATCGACTTTCGGCCACTCCCGCCGACGCAAGCCAGACTTGTTCGAATGAAGCCGATTGGGCTATTACTGTTCGCGCTTTGCCTGCCGACCCAACGGCTATTTCAGGGGAAACCAATATTTGCCCCGGAACGGCTTATACTTACCAGGCCACAGGCTTACCCGCTGGATCTAACATTCGTTGGACGGTAAAAAATGGCGCGGGAGCTACCCAGACGTTGAATGGAAATCCGCTCAATGTGACCTGGGGGAATACCGGCCCCTACTGGCTTACCGCCGCTCAGGTAAGCACTGATGGCCTTGGCTGCCTTTCCGACACGGTGGGTTTAGTAGCAACCCCCATTGCGGCACCCACCATTGCCGGAACACCCATTGTTTGTGAAGACTCGAAGGGAATCTATTCCATGGTGAACCTTCAAAATGTTGACATTCAATGGAGTATCAGTCCGTCAACAGCTGGTGCGATTGCCGATGGGCAAGGAACAAACCATGTGGAAATCTTTTGGAGTCAAGCGGGCGGCCACGTTGTGAATGTGTCGGTATGCGGCGAAAGTGCCCTACTCCCGGTTACGGTTTTGACCAACCCAGACCCCGTGCCACAACTTCCAGCACCTGGCGTTTGTCCCGGCGCAACGGCCCTGGTGCAGACGGTTTCGCCTTATGCGAGTTATGTTTGGAAAGATGAGTCCGGGGTGACCTTGAGCACTGCCGCGACCACCACTTTAGGCGCAGGCGTTTACTCCATTGAAGTAATTGACGCTAATGGCTGCAAGGGTGCGTCCGAATTTGAAATTGCCAGTTGGGATGCGCCCGATGTATCGTTGACGACGGCCGATCCGACAGGTTTTTGTAACAACTCCTATACGGTTTCGCTCACGGCGCTGACCAACACCAACGGGAATTATACCTATCAATGGTTCAAAGATGGGGTTCCCTTTCCAGGGACGGGCTCTACAATTTTCTCCAACCAATACGGCAGCTATACAGTACAAGCCACCAATGCTTACGGATGCACGGCTACTGCCGGGTCTATTCTGTTGTTTGAGTATTGTGGCGGCGGCGGGGGAGGAAACAGCGTCTGCAACGGCGGACCACTTTGTCCATCCGGAGTAATTCAGTGTGTGCCAGATCTGACCGCACGCTGTGATTCCTTTGTGATGGTACTGAACGATTATTCGGGGATGTATGTGCCAGGCAGTGCACAATGGACAACGGGCATTTCAGGGGGGGCTATTCTCGGCACAGCAACGGGTGAGAACCCCAGTTTTGTGTACCCCAATGCGGGCAAATATATTATAGCCGTGGAGGTACAACTTTCAGACGGCACTTTTTGCAACGCACTTGATTCATTGGATGTGGAAGCTGTAGCGCGTTTCGACGAACTGGTTGGCTGCCCAGGTGCGATGACGGCTTTTGAAAATCGAAGCGAGCTACTGCCCGAAGCCAGCATTACCAATTACACTTGGAATTTTGACGACCCTGCTTCTGGCGCAAGCAATATTTCCAGCCTGGAAAACCCCTCCCACGCCTTTTCCCCTGCTGGCATTTATGGGGTAAACTTGACAATAACTTCTGGTAGTGGCTGCACGGCAAGCGCTACAAAACAGATTGAAATTCCTGATACTGACCCACCTGTTTTTGCAGACCCTGCGACAAAATGCGCAGGCAATGCCCTCGAATTCGCAGCAGCAGCGAATCCCGACATTATTGAACTTACTTGGGATTTTGGCGACCCCGCCTCAGGCCCGGCCAACGATGCAGTAGGGAATACGGTTTATCACGGGTTCCCAGCAGGCACTTACACAGTGACGGCTACTTCCAACAATGTGTACGGCTGCACTTCCACCTTCACGCGCATTGTTATGCTGCAACCCAGCGCCCTGAGCGGGAACATCAGCCCCGCCAACCCCGGACCGATCTGTGAGGGCAGCAGTATCACGCTCACTGCACCAGCAGGAGCCGTTTCTTACCTGTGGTCTGACGGGAGCACAACACAGACCTTTACCACGGGCGAAGAAGGCGCTTACAAGGTCACCCTAACCGATGCGAACGGATGTACCTATTCGCCGCCTGCCGTAAACGTGGAAATAAATCCAGCGCCAGACGCGCTTATAAAAGCCTTGCTTTTCAATGAATTGGGTCAAGTAATTGCCAACTCGTATCCGACAGTAACAGTTTGTTTTGGCGAAGATGTAGCCTTGCAAGCCATCAGCAATGGGGGCGCGAGCTACACTTGGTCGAGTGGCAACGGGGTGGATCAGGTGCTGTTTTTCACCGATGGGCGCAACACGCTTTTACCCATTGGAACGCATTTGTATTCGGTAACGGTGACAAGCTTTAGTACGGGTTGCACGGCTGTTTCCGATCCGTTCCTGGTGACGGTGAACCCTGTTCCAACTGGCTTTTTTATCAGCAGTCCCAGCTACTGTGCGGGCAGCCCCAACGTAATTACCTACAACGGCCCTACCCCTGCCAACTGGCAATTTTTCTGGAACAACGGCACCAGTGGCACGACCCTCACGACGGAAGAACCGGGCAGTTATTTCATCCGCGCCATCAATGAATTTGGTTGCGAAGCCAAAAGCAATGTGCAGACCATTCTTCCTGGGCCTCAGGTGGCAAGTATCCCGGCTGGCTGCCACACGCGTTGCAGCCCCGACACGCTTTGTATCCCGAACCTGCCCAACATCAGTTCCTGGCAGTGGTTTATGAACGGAAACCCGATCCCGGGCGCGACATCGCCCAATTTTATCGCGCAGCAAAGCGGCACGTATTGGGCGCAACTGACCGACATTTATGGCTGTACTGGCGAGAGCGACCCGCTTTCGCTAAACCTTTACACGGGTTATGGCAACATTTTAGGCCAGGTTTGGTCGGACGTGAACAACAACGGCATGATTGACGCTGCTGACACCCTGCTCTCCGGGATAACCGTGGTGGTGTATCAAAACGGCAGTTTGTACGATGCGGCGACTTCGGGCGTAAATGGCGATTTCGCTTTGACAAACGTGCTTTCAACGAATTATACCTTCGCGGTAGATCCATTTTCGTTGCCGCCGAACTGGTCCATCATCATCGGAAATGACCAGACCACCCTCTCTGGCTGCGATGTGGTCGGCGATGCGGATTTCCTTTTGCACTTTGGCTGCCTAGCTTTGGGAACGCTGCAATTGTCGGCCTGTCCCGGCGGATTTGCTACCTACAATGGGACGAACATTTCCGTAGGCGGCTCGCAAACGTTCCAATTCACCTCTCCGCAAGGCTGTGATTCTACGCTCGTGGTGAGCGTGGTGGCTTTGCCCACTTCTTCCAGTGCGCTTACAATGAGCGCTTGCCAAGGCGGTTCAGCGAATTACAACGGTACCAATATTCCTACAGGCGCGACCCAAGTTTTCACACTGACGAACGCGGCAGGCTGCGACTCACTGGTGACCGTTACGGTGACGGCCTTGCCCAGCTCTTCCAGTTCACTCACGCTGAGCGCTTGCCCAAATGGTGCGGCGAGTTATAACGGCACAAACATCCCAACGGGCACGACCCAGGTTTTCACCCTGACAAACGCGGCAGGCTGCGATTCATTGGTGACAGTAAGCGTAACAGCATTGCCAATTCCTACCAGTTCACTCACGTTGAGTGCCTGCGCAGGTAGTACCGTGAATTACAACGGTACAAGCTTGGACGTCGGAGATGTTCAGTCTTTCACCCTTCAAAATTCTGTGGGTTGTGATTCGATTGTCACAGTCACGGTAGAAGAAGCGCCGCACTATGTTGTTTTCCTGGATGCGGCGGTCTGTCAAGGCTCGTATCTTGATTATCAGGGGCAGCAAATTCCGGCAGGTTCGGAGGTCATTGTTACCCATGTCAATGCAGATGGTTGCCTCGACACGACTATTGTTGCAGTCTTATCCTTGCCACCTATTACCTCGAATTTGACTTTGCAGACTTGCCCGAACGGCACGGTGAATTACAATGGCACCAGCCTCCCGGTGGGTGCTGTGCAGGATTTTACCCTGACAACTCCTGCGGGCTGCGATTCGGTGGTGAGTGTGACCGTAACGGCTTTGCCAACGCCAAGTTCCGCATTCAGCGTGGGTGTTTGCTTTGGCGAGACGTTCAGTTATGCGGGGGCCACGCTTAACCCCGGTGATATACAGAGTTTCACCTTGACAAATTCTGTAGGCTGCGACTCGCTGGTGACGGTG
>JACMMM010000331.1 GCA_014379065.1 Saprospiraceae bacterium | reverse complement strand
TTTTACCCGCCGTAGCCTGAGCGAAGGAGGGTTATCACTTCAGAATCATGAACGAACGCGACACTATATTACTCAATAACTATTTCAACGGTCTTCTACCCCCTGAGGAGGCCCGCGATGTGGAGGCCCGTGCCGCTTCCGATCCTGTTTTTATGGAGGAATTTGCGCTCCGGAAGGAAATGGAAGCCTTTCCCCGAAAAGAAGCGGAACGCGAGGCGTTCATCGCTACACTCAAAACGGTTGGCGCGGAATATTTGGAGGAAAAAGTCGCGGAAATTCCCCGGATAATGGTAGTTCGGAACAATATGCGGCGCTGGATCGCGCTTGCGGCTTCTGTAACTTTAATAGCAACGGCGATATGGTTTTTCACGCGATCTGGCGACATGACTACTTACCAGCAATACGCTCACCACGAGCCGCTTTCCTTTACGGTGATGGGCGACAACTTGGTATCCAAAACAGACGCGGAAACGGCCTTTGAGCAAAAAAACTTTGATAGGGCGCTCGCTGCCTTGGATCAGGTGCTGGTGGCTGAACCTGATAATGTGAAAGCCAAATTCTACCGCGGCATTTGTTTGCTCGAACTTGGTCGCGCGGCCGAGGCAAGGGCCATTTTTGAGCCTTTGGCGGCGGGCAATTCCGCTCTGCGTGAGGATGCGGCATGGTATGTTGCTTTGAGTTTTTTGCGGGAGAAAAACACGGAGGCTTGTAAGGCTGCGCTTTTGAAAATTGATTCAGGATCAGTACATTACAAAGCGGCACAAGAAATTTTGAAAGGGCTTTGAGACCGCCAAACTAGTCAATAATTTTGCTCGGTAATTCACATCCAATCGCAACAGATTATGCAAGCCTACGGCGCAATACTGAACATCGTCACCCCGATCTTTTTCCTTTTGTTTTTTATTGAAACCATCGTTGCCTGGAGGCGCGGCGAAAAAGTCATTCGCGGGTTGGACAGCATTTCCAGTTTCAGTTCGGGCATCACCAATGTAGTGAAAGACGTGCTGGGGCTAAGCATCGGTATCATCAGCTATTACTGGTTGGTAGACAAAGTGGCGCTGATCCAAATTGAAGCGACTTGGGCCGTGTATGCCATAGCTTTCTTAGTGGTTGATTTTCAAGGCTATTGGGGACACCGATGGAGCCATGAGATCAATTTTCTTTGGAACCGCCACATCATTCACCACAGCAGCGAGGAGTTCAATCTGTCCTGTGCACTGCGGCAACCCATTTCCACCTTCATAAGTTATTTTACTTTTCTGCTGCTCCCGGCTGCGTTGTTGGGTGTGCCTGGTAAGGTAATCGCCATCATCGGGCCACTGCACCTGTTTTTGCAGTACTGGTACCATACCCAGCTCATCGGCAAAATGGGCTGGCTGGAGCAAGTGATCGTCACGCCATCGCACCACCGCGTACACCATGCTATCAATGCGGAGTACATGGACAAGAACTACGGGCAAATCTTTATTTTCTGGGACAAATGGTTTGGCACTTTTCAGGAAGAACGGGCCGATGTGTTGCCTGTGTATGGCGTAAAACGCCCGGTGCGCACCTGGAATCCCTTCAAAATCAACTTCCAACACTTTTGGCTGATTTTCACCGATGCATGGCGCACCCGCAGTTGGTGGGATAAATTGCGCATCTGGTTCATGCCCACGGGTTGGCGACCCGCCGATGTGCAAGCGCAATACCCTGTCTATGCAATCAGCGATGTCTACCAGTTCGACAAGTACGACACGCCAGCATCTCGAGCGCTCGTAACCTGGTCGTGGGTTCAAATGTTCTTCAATTATTTTCTCCTGATCTACTTTTTTGCCTTCTTGGGCAAAATAGGTACGCCGGGCGTTTTCCTGTACGGGGCTTTTGTTTTTGTCTCGATTTACGCCTATACGGAACTAATGGATCGCAACCGGTACGCCCTGCTTTTTGAAACGCTTAAATCTGCTTTCGGGCTTTACCTAATCTGGCAGTCCGGCGATTGGTTCGGGGCTAGGGAAAACGTG
>JACMMM010000330.1 GCA_014379065.1 Saprospiraceae bacterium | reverse complement strand
GGCAGCAAGATAGCAAGCACGCCCAATCGAAATTCCCGAAAGTTTGAAACTTTCGGAAAGTTAAGTTCCTTTACCCGCTTTACCCGCCATAGCCCTTCAGGGCGAAGGAGGGTTACAACTATTTCCTTCCAACGCAAAACGACTCACCCTATGCAAAATGCTACCTCCCGCCCCACCGGCTACTTTTACCAAATCGCAATCATTGGCCTGCTGTTTTTCATATTTGGCTTTGTCACCTGGTTGAACGGCACCCTGATTCCCTTCCTGAAACTCGCCTGCCAATTGGATACCCTCCAAGCCCTGTTCGTCACCTTCGCTTTTTACATTAGTTACTTTTTCCTGGCCATTCCCTCCTCCAAAATTCTCCAGCGCACCGGCTTCAAAAACGGAATGGCTTGGGGACTTTTGGTCATGGCTTTAGGCTGTCTGATTTTTATTCCTGCGGCCCAGGCAAGGGCTTTCCCGCTGTTTTTGACGGGGCTTTTTGTGCAAGGCATGGGTCTCGCACTGTTGCAGACCGCCTCCAATCCCTACATCAGCATCATCGGCCCCATCGAAAGCGCGGCCCAGCGCATCAGCATTATGGGCATTTGTAACAAAGTGGCGGGCATACTCAGTCCCTTGATTTTGAGCAGTATCGTGTTGAAAAATGCCACGGCCATTGAAACCCAAATCAATGCCGCTACCGATATGGTGATCAAAAATGGCTTGCTCGATCAATTGGCAGGTCGTGTCGTCGCACCTTATGTCGTGATGGCCATCGTATTGGCCGCATTAGCGTTAATGATCCGTCGTTCCTCGTTGCCCGAAATAGATACCAAGGAAGAAAAAATCGCCAAGGTTTCGTTGAACATTGCTGCTGAGCGCACGAGCGTGTGGCAGTTTCCCCATCTGGTGATGGGTGCTGTGGCGATATTCGTGTATGTCGGTGCAGAAGTGATGGCGGGCGATGTCATTGGCATCTATGGCAAGTCTCTAGGTTTCGACCTCGACCAGACGAAGTATTTTACCACGTTTACGTTGGGCGCCATGCTGGTGGGCTATATTTTGAGCATCATTTTGATCCCCAAATACGTTGAGCAACAGAATTTCTTGAAGTACTCTGCCATCCTAGGCTTAGTGCTCACGGTATTGACTTATTTCACCACGGGCTCGACAGCAGTATCTTGTATTGCGCTGCTCGGTTTGGCCAACGCCGTGATGTGGCCTGCCATTTTCCCACTGGCAATCAATGGATTGGGCCGATTTACGCAGCTGGGTTCTGCGTGGCTGATTATGGGTATTGCAGGGGGGGCGATCATTCCACAGTGCTACGGATTGTTGGAAAAGAGCATGGGGTATCAAGCGGCGTTTCTGGTGTTGATGCTGCCTTGCTACTTGTACATTTTGTACTACGCCATTCGTGGGCATAGGCCGCGTTGAGCAAGAAGTGACACTTTTTTAAAAAGTGTCACTTCTGCGTCGGGTTTTACCATTGAACGAAATTGGGGATGCGACTTTGAGTCGCACCCCCAATCGCTGAAGGATGAACTGAGTTTTTACCCCTCTCCATCCTGTTCATCCTGTAAATCCTGTCAAAAAATAAAAACCTGTCCGCTACATCGCTGCCGCGAACTGCCGCAGAAACCGCACATCATTCTCAAATAACAGGCGAATATCGCCGATCTCGTACAAGCGCAACGCTTGGCGCTCTATGCCCATGCCAAACGCAAAGCCGCTGTATTTTTTCGAGTCAATGCCGCAATTTTCCAGCACCTGCGGGTCTACCATGCCACAGCCAAGGATTTCGAGCCAACCCGTGCCTTTGGTGAGGCGGGCGTTTTTCTCCGTGTCCGTTCCCAGCCAAATATCCATCTCTGCCGAAGGCTCGGTGAACGGGAAAAACGAAGGCCGAAGCCGGATTTTTGTTGCGCCAAACATCTCTTGGGCGAAGTAGAGCAGGGTCTGTTTCAAATCGGCGAACGAAACGCCCTCGTCAACGTACAATCCCTCCACTTGGTGAAATTGAGCGTGTGAGCGCGTCGAAATCGTCTCGTTGCGGTACACCCTTCCCGGCGCGATAATGCGAATGGGTGGTTGCCTGTTTTCCATCACGCGTGCCTGCACGGGCGAGGTGTGGGTGCGAAGGAGCATGCCTGGAGCATCCACCACATAAAACGTGTCCTGCATGTCCCGAGCCGGGTGGTCTTCCGGTGTGTTCATCGCCGTGAAATTGTGCCAGTCATCTTCTATTTCCGGCCCATCCACCACGCTGAAACCCATTCGGGTGAAAATTTCTACGATGCGGTTCATCGTCACCGCCACTGGGTGGCGCGAGCCGAGCGGGAACGGTTCACCGGGCGCTGTGAGGTCAATGGCCTGTGCCGCAGCCCCTTGCGATTGGCTTTCGAAGACTTCTTTGAGCGCGTCGTGCTTTGCCTCGGCCTCTTGTTTGAGGCGGTTCATAAGTTGGCCGTAATCGCGTTTGCGCTCGTTGGGCACGTTGCGCATTTCCTCCATCAGGCTTTTGATCAGACCCTTGGTGCCTAAATATTGAATGCGAAAACTTTCCAATTCCGCAGCGTTGGCGGGCGTTTGGGCGGCTATTTCGGCAAGGACTTGTTCGGCTTTTTCAAAAATATCTGCCATGGTTGACTATTGACCGTTGACTATTGACCGTTGACTATTGACCGTTGACTATTGACCGTTGACTTTTTTACCCGCCATAGCCTACCTGCCCGCCAAGTCTCGGCAGGCGGGGGCGAAGGAGGGTGAATTTAGGAGGTAACTTTAAGTTACCTCCTAAATTAGGGCTCATTGCACCTTATCGCCCCGCAAAATCCTAAACCGCTTGCGGGCATCCACCGCAAACACGCTCCCCGAGTAATCCATGAATATCTTCTCGTAAATCTCCTTGGCCTTTTCCAAGTCGTTCATTTTCAGTTCATAAATCTGAGCCAGTGCGTAGAGCGCATTGTCAGCACGAATGTCCTCTTTGTATTTTTCGGTCACTTGCTGGTAGAGCGGAATGGCTTTGGCGTAGTCGCGCTGTTTGTCCCAAATCCGTGCTTCGAGGTAGAGAATATCGTCTTGCAGGGAGTGTTCCGGGAAGCCGCGGGCCAGCGTATCAAGTTTGAGAAACGCCTCCTCAAAGCGGTTTTGCAGCACTAAGAGTTCCGCAGAAGCATAGAGCGAAATGGCGTCTGAAGTGGTGTCAAGGTTGAGGTTGTCCATGATAAACACCGAAAGGTCGAGCGCGTCGTTGGCGATGAGCTTGGACGTGGAGGCTTTCAGCACATCGAACTGCGCCTGCGCCCACTGGAAATCGCCGTTGAAGTACGAGAGCCGGGCATTCTTGAATCGGGCCTCCTGACCAATCGTGTCTTCTTTGTATGCCTTGTCCACTTGGCTGTAAAGCAAGGTGCTTTCCCAAACGTCGCCGTTCATCATGTAATAGTCGCCAAGGTTGATCTTAAGGCGGGCCAACACATCAGGGCGAATGCCGGGCACCTGTTTAAGCTCTTCCAAAAGCGCAATGGCCTTTGGCAAATTGCGCAAATAAACAGCCTCTAAATCAGCCAACTGCAGGATGATAGAAGAACTCAGATTGCTCTTTCCGTACTGCGACAAAAACGATTCGTATTCGGTTTCGAGCGTCGTCAAATCCTGTTGCGTGTAATTGAAACCCTCCGTGATTTTACGGCGGCGGCACTGCATGGCCTCACGCTTGGCATCATAAAAGAAGGGGTTCGACTGGCCTTTTTCAGCGATCACATATTCGTAGGCTGCAATGGCCGCATCATAATCCCGGGCTTCGGCAGCCTCATCAGCCACCTTCATGAGGCGTTGGCCGTTCTCGCCGAGCCGCTTGTCCAGCGCCTTGTATTGGCGAAGGGCACTTTTGAAATCCTTGCGCTGCACGAACGACCAGGCGAGTAACTCCACATAATCGGGGTTTTCGTTTTCCTGGATGCGGGCGTAAAGTTGTGTTTGCAGTTCAGAGATGTCTTCAGCACCCAGCGAGCGCGCAAAAATCGTTTGAAGGGAAGGCAGTTTTCCAGGGTCGGCAGCCAGGGCGTTGAGGTATTGCTCTGTCATTTTCACCGGTTCGCCCTTGCGACGATAAAGGTCGCCAAGGTTGTAGGCAAATCTGTTGGCATCCTTTAAGAGCACCGCGCCACGCTGGTATGTTTTGATCGCAAAATCATATTTGGTATCATTGAGGAACATATTGGCGAGCCGGATCACCGCCGCGTAGTCAGACGTCAGTTTGTCAATGGCACGATTGTATTGCGCTTCAGCCTCGGCATCTTTGCCTTGCTGCTCGAAGATGCTGCCATAAGTGACGTAAAGGCCATTATTTTCAGACTGCTCTTTTATTTGCTTTTTGACCGACTTTTCAGCCTCGTCCCATTTTTCCAATTTAACGAGGCAATCAATGTAACGCGCAAAATAGTAGTCGCTGCGGCGTTCTTTATCTACCAACTGGCCATATAAAGTGGCAGCTTTTTCAAATTCACCATCTGAAAAATATTGGTTTGCCAAATCAAGATCAGGGCTTTGCGCGCGCAAACCAGTCAGATTCAGGCCAAAAAATATGAGGGCAAATGCGGCATAGCGCAATGTTTGGACGTTCATGTGTTTATCAAGTTTGGGAAAAACCAGGACAAAAGTACGGTCGTTCGAACTGCCAAACGGCGATTTGTAGTTTGGCATTTTAAGAATCAGACAAAAGTGTGCCGAATTAACTTCAAGAACGATTTTAATGGCACACGCCTGCCTGTCTGCCGACAGGCAGGCGTGTGCCATTACGCTGGTATGCTATGTTCGGACCTTCTCCGCTCGCCAACTCTAGCCGCTATCCAGCCCGGCACTATCAGCGCACCAGCAAGCAAATAGCCATAGTAGGCCATTCCCCGCCAAAGCAAGGCTACCACCAGTCCAATACCCTGTGGCACATAGTCGGAAATAAAGCCCGCCAGCGCTATCTCCGCCAAGCCCGCCCCGCCAGGGGTTGGGCT
>JACMMM010000329.1 GCA_014379065.1 Saprospiraceae bacterium | reverse complement strand
CAGATTTTTGAAATGATTTCCCTTCCTCGATCATTTCAAAAATCTGTGTCGTATTGTGGCCGCGCCCCCTTTAGGGGTAGGGGGCGCGGCCACAATTCGACACAGATTTTTGAAATGATCGAGGAAGGGAAATCTGATTTTTCTTTCTTCGACTTTTGACAAAACCTCATGTGACAAAATAGTCCTAAATAATGCTCTTCAAGTAGCATTCCAACCATGCGCTACACCTTCCCCCATTCCCCGAATTCCTCCTTCCTATCGCTCTTAACCCTCTTTATTGCGTCCTTTTTTCAGCCTAGCCAGGTTGGTGCCCAATGTGGCACTCCTATTGCCATTTTCCCTTATCACGAAGACTTTGAGGCATCCCAAGGTGGCTGGGTTTCTGGCGGCACAGGCAATGACTGGGCATGGGGTGCGCCGAACAAACCAACCATCAACCTGGCAGGATCTGGGCTTCATTGCTGGGTTACGGGAGGTTTGACGGGTTCGTTTTATAACTTGGGCGAGCGTTCTTTTGTGGAAAGCCCCTGTTTCGATTTCACGCTGCTCCCCCACCCCTATATCCATTTCAAAATCTGGTGGGAATCCGAACAGCGTTTCGATGGTGGCAATTTCCAATATTCACTTGATAATGGCGCCACTTGGATCAACGTAGGTGCTTTCAACGATCCTATAGACTGTCTGAATGACAACTGGTACAACACTTCGACCATTACGAACCTAAGCAGCCTTGCCAACCCACGTGAGGGATGGTCTGGAAATATACAGCCGACATCGGGCAGCTGTCTAGGGGGCAATGGAAGCGGTGGCTGGGTGATTGCCAAACACTGCATGAGTGCGCTGGGAGGGAGATCAAACGTGCGTTTTCGCTTCACATTCGGTTCTGGCACCACTTGCAATGATTACGACGGTATAGCTTTTGATGATATTTACATTGAAAATGCAACGCCCATCGCCGCAAATTTCACCAACGATTGCGCCGGGAACAACGCGTATGCATTCACCGATCTTTCCACCAATTGCCCCGATTCCTGGCACTGGGATTTTGGCGACCCTGCTTCCGGGGCGTCCAATGTAAGCACCTTACAAAACCCTATGCATACGTTTAGCGGCTCTGGTCTTTATACCGTTTCCTTACAATCTTCGAGTATTTGTAGTGGAGCGACCACGATTACTTTCCCAATAGAGGTCTTGGGCTTGAATACCAGCAGTACACCGCCTTCCTGTATCGGCGGGAAGGATGGCACTGCCAGCGCAACACTCCAATCAGCGGTGGGTAACCCAAGTTACGAATGGAGTACTGTGCCGCCACAATTTGGGGCTACCGCCACGCATTTGACCGCTGGCATTTATACCGTATCTGTGAGTGGAATGGGTATTTGTCCTGTCTCGGCCACCGTGACGGTTCCGGATCCCGATCCACTGCAAGTGCCGCCTACAAACTCCGTCCAGGCCATCACGGACACTACAATAGCCTTGGGTAATACGGTATCGCTGACAGGCATCATAAGTGATCCAGGGCGCGTAATTTCCTATCAATGGACGCCCGCAATCTATTTGGATTGCGATACTTGTTTGACTACGCTTGCCTCGCCGCTCCAGAATATTACCTATACCCTTTTCGCAAGGGATACCAATGGGTGTGTGATTTCTGACGCATTGGTTATCAAAGTTTTGCAAGGCTCGGTCTACATTCCCAATGTGTTCAAACCAGCTTCCGACGATCTCAATGATCATTTCACGGTTTATGCGGATAAAGATGTTGAACAGGTTGAATTGCTCCAAATCTATGACCGATGGGGCAGTTTGGTATTTGAAAATCGAGATTTTTCGGCCTCTGAGGGAGCACTGGGTTGGGATGGGAGGATCAATGGGGAGGACGCCGCTGCTGGGGTGTATTTGTATGTGATTAAGGTCAGGTTTCTTAATGGGGAGGTTGAGTTGTATACTGGGGATGTGACGATGGTGCGGTGAGTAAGACACGCTACAGCCACCCTGCCCGCCTAAAAAGAATGAACAAGGCAAGGCAGGAGCCAATGGTCAGGGCCAGTATGGCCTCAAACCCATAGTCCCAATCCTGCCCCGGCATGTGGTGGAAGTTCATCCCGTAAATGCCTGCAATCAAGGTCGGCACACCGACGATGGCTGCCCAACCTGCGAAGCGTTTGCCCACTTCGCTTTGCGAAATGGAAAGCAAAGAAAAATTGGCTTCCAAAGCCGTGCTGAGCATTTCGCGGGTGTTGTCCACTATTTCGTTGATGCGGAGGACGTGGTCGTAAATGTCGCGAAAATAGGTCCGGGTGTCCTCAGGGATCAGGTCGAAGTCGAAGCGAACCAGCCGGTTGCAGATGTCTATGAGCGGCGAGATGGCGCGTTTTACTTCGAGCAATTCCCGTTTGAGTTGGTAAATCTGCGCCGTAGTGTCCCGGCTGGGCTCCCGGCTGAAAATTTGTTCTTCAATTTTCTCCAATTGCTGTTCGAGGCCGTCAACTACCGGGAAATACTGATCCACAATGGAATCCATCAAAGCGTATAATGCAAAAGAAGGGCCTTTGCGCAGCAGATGTGGTTTGCTTTCGCAACGCGTGCGCACTTCCGTGTATGCCAGCGAGGAGCCGTGCCGCACTGACACGATGAAATTGCTGCCAACAAAAAAGTGCGTTTCGCCAAAATCAATGTGATGTTGTTGTTGGGCATTTATCTGAGCCGTGCGCAGCACGATAAAAAGGGTGTCGCCGTACGTTTCGAGCTTGGGTCGCTGATGTGCCCGGTGCGCGTCTTCGATGGCCAGTTCATGCAGGCCAAATTCTTCCTGAACTTGCAGGAGTACTTCCTCAGTGGGTTCGTGCAGCCCAATCCAGACAAAGCGGTCGGTCTGTTTCAGCACCTCGCTCACGTCGCAGAGTTCGACGTTTGCTATGCGGCGGCCATCGCGGTAGGCCGCTGATTTTACGATACAGCTGGTGTTGGTGTCCAAATTGGGCATCTTGAAATGCGAGATTGATTCTGGAGCAAATGTAGCGTGGATTGCTCGCTCAGAGGATATTACCTTGGCAAAGGGCAAAGCCCAAGAGATATTACATATCGGGTACAGCCAGGCGCGAACGGGGTTGATTCGCAGGGTTTTGATTTTTCTCCGCAGAATTTGCGGCGAATAGGGGTGGTATTCTCCGCAAAAGAGGATTTTGTCCATTAATCAAGTCCAGGTATTTACATTCGCGGACGCTCTATTTATGACAAATAACTACCATCGAAAATGGTCATCATCGGCAACATCCTGCTCGGCATCGCAGCCCTCCTTTTTCTGATTTTCACCAAAATGACCTTCGGCAAATCCGCCCCCAGCGGCGACGCGGGCGTAGGTTGGGCCTGGGGCATCATCATTTCTCATTTGGCGACGCTCATTTGCTTGTCGCTCGTGACGGCCATTATCGGCTCGCAGGGCGGGTTCGCGTGGGTGGCGGCATCGGGCAGCAGCGCCCGTTTCATGTGGGTTGCTGGTGGATTGCTGGTGGCTTTGCTTGGCTCCATGTTCATGGCGTTTCGGGAAGGGCCGATGCTTTCCTGGCTGGGTAATTTTTTGCCCGGAACCATTCACCTGCTGTTGATAATCGGCTTGGGCATATTACTCAACGGCGGCACGGCCTACCGACTGCCGCTGCTGCTGGCGGCGGGTCTGGGCGCGGTGCCTTGTGGACTGATCTTGTTCGCAAGCCTGAAATCAAAGGCAGAAAGCTATTTCGCAGCGGTAAAAGGAGCGGGCCGCCCTGATGAAAACGACTTGCGGATGATTGGGGAAATTGAACGCCACGACGCCTCCAAAGACCTTAGCAACCTGCTGATTTTCACCGATTTCAACAAAGACAAAAGCGTGCGCGAACCCGCATTGGCCAAAATCAAATCGCAGTCCGATTGGCAACAGCAACTTGCCAAAGGGCTGCGCGAACGCTGGGCATCCGAGGTGTTCACCTTTCTGGCGGGTAACGAGGTGGACGACAAAAGCCTTTTTGCGGAACCGCTCCACGCAGGCATTTTGATGCAGGCCGAACTCATCCGCGAAAAAATCGGCGAGGCGTACCTGGACCACCATTTGTACGAAGGTCAATTCCTGTGGGAAACCGAGCGGATACTAAAAACTTTGGAAAGATTTGAGGGCAACGGCCAAGACTACCGCCCCGAAATGCAGGTGCTCCGCGAGGCTTTCGATGCACGCTGTAAGATTCGAAGACCGAATTTTGTCTGTAGGGAATATTTGGACAAATGGCTGAAAAAGCACTGAAAATCAAGATGATGCTGGAACGACGGCGGGAATTCGAGTGTGCGGGGTCACAAGACCCACGCACGGCGGCTGGCAAGACCACGCAGGGCTAAATGGATTTAACCTGCTTGCCATTGGCTTTTGCCTCCCCGGTAATTTTCCGGTAGGCTGCAACCAATTCCGCCAGCGTTTTTTCGTCATCGATGCCAGACACTTCCCGAATGAATTCCAATTTTTTTTCTGCCAAAGCTGTCATAATTCGGTGTGTTTTTTACAAAAGTATAGGTTATTGAGCAAAAAAGCATTGAAAGTCTCGTTTCTCTCACTCCTTGATCAATTCCTCGTTGTAGCCAAACCATATCACTTGGCAGGTTCTCAACACGACAGAAATTACCATTTCAAAATTCCCCTAAACTCCTCAAGGTTCACTATCGAAACAATAGGAAACTCAAGCGTTTTCAGTACATTGAAATGTTTGTCGTGCGTGACCAGATGATTCGCATTGGTAGAGATGCTTAAGTCAGCAAATTTGTTGTCGTCAGGATCGCTGGAAATAAGATTCCAGCGAAAATATGGCTCGGCGAAAATGACATTGGACACTGTGGTGAGAATTTTCAGCACAAGGTCAGCCGTATGAGGAGAGTAAAAATCAGAGAGTTGCTCTTCGTATTCATGCAAAATCTCGTTGCTGACCACCCAATCAAATTTTTCTGCACGAAAGGCTTCATAGAGCCAATACTCCGGGTTTTGGCGCGGGATAGAAGCAATTAGGCAGTTCGTATCAATTACAACTTTCACCTGCTGCGCTGTTGTTGATTGAGTTTTTCCTCGAAAGTACTGCGCTCAATTTTCTTCTCCTTAATCACTTTCTGAACTTCATCCTGAAGCGCACGGTCATAATAATCCAAGAGCATCGCTCGTATTGCATCTAATTCAGTCTTGCTCATGTCTCGGCTGAATAAACGCAGCAACATAAGTTGGACATCATTGAGTGGTGGTACTGTAGTGGCTGTCTGCATAGTCCCAATTTTGTACAAAGTTATAGAAAAACTAACCCTCCACCAACTCCCGAGCCGTCGCAATCGCCGCCTCGCTCGGTGGATTTCCGCTCAGCATCACCGCAATAGACCGCACCCGCTCATCGGGTGCAAGGAAGCGCACATTGGTCACCGTGCGCTGGCCTTCCACTTTTTTGTAGACAAAATAGTGCGCGTCGGCGCGGGCGGCAATCTGCGGGGTGTGGGTGATACTGATGACCTGGTGACGGGCGCTCAATTCCTTGAGAATCAGGCCCATTTTGAGCGACACGTCTCCGCTGATGCCTGAGTCAATTTCATCAAAAATAAGCGTGGGAAGCGGGATGGCATCTGCCACCAGACTTTTGGTGCAGAGGGTGAGGCGCGAGAGTTCGCCGCCGGAAGCCACGTCTTTGATGGGCAGGTAGCGTGCGCCGATGTTGGTGGCGAAGAGGAATTGCACGTCGTCGAGGCCGGTGGGACTGAGTTGCGTGAGTTCGGCGATCTCGACTTTCAGCCGGGCATGGGGCATGGAAAGTTGGGTGAGCATGGCCTGCACCCGCTCCTCAAATTTGGGCGGCACAGCGCGGCGGCGTTGGCTGAGTGTGGTAGCGGCGGTGCGCAGGGACTTTTCTTGTTTGGCAATGGCTTGTTCGAGTTTTGCGATTTCGCTGTCGAGGTTGGTGTAGCCTGCGGTTTGTTGTTCGAGATCGGCCTGGATTTGGAGGAGTTCTGGAACGCCCGATACGCCGTGTTTTTTCTGAAGTTTGTAGATCACATTGAGCCGCTCCTGGGCTTCGGCGATGCGCTGGGGATCGTGTTCTGTCCCTTCAGCGATGCGCTCGAAATCTTTGGCAAGATCTTGTAAATCAATGATTGCGGCATCCATGCGCTCGCTGAGGGCTGAGAGTTGCGGAGTGAGTTTTCGGGTAGGTGAGAAGCTGCGGGCGAGTTCTTGAAGTTGGCCAATGAGATTCATCTCGCTTTCGGAGAGGTGGATGTAGGCCGCACCGTAACTGCGTT
>JACMMM010000328.1 GCA_014379065.1 Saprospiraceae bacterium | reverse complement strand
TTTGAAAACACGGCATTCGCCGAAAAACTAGCGGAACTCTTGAAAACCAATGCTTTTGACGTGGTGCAACTCGAATCCGTTTTTCTGGCACCTTACCTGCACGTTATCCGTGAACATGCGCCATTAGCAAAGGCGGTGCTTCGGACGCATAATGTAGAACACGAAATTTGGGAGCGCGTAGCTGACAATGCCAGCCCTTTGAAGCGGTGGTATTTACGAAACATAACACCCCGGCTAAAAGCCTACGAACTGGAGCAGATCAATCATTGCGATCTTGTGGTAGGCATCAGTCAACGCGACGTCGAACAGTTCAGAAATCTAGGGTTACGCCAACCTGCCACCGTCTGCCCCATTGGCCTCGATTGTCGCGACTACCATCCTGACCCCTTGAGTTTTCGCCGACCGCTCAGCCTTTCCTTTATCGGATCGCTCGATTGGATGCCCAATCAAGAGGGTCTGCGTTGGTTTCTCGACACGGTTTGGCGGCCCTTGCTGGCGCCGAATTTTCCGGAACTCACGTTTCATATTGCGGGCCGCACCGCCCCGCGTTGGCTGCGCGAATTGGAAATGGAACGTGTCACCTTCCATGGCGAAGTGCCGAGTGCCGCAGTTTTTTTAAATCAACATTCCGTGATGGTGGTACCGCTCCTTTCGGGCGGTGGCATGCGGGCAAAGATTTTGGAAGGTATGGCGCTGGGGAAAGTAGTGCTCTCGACTCGGCTGGGAATGGAAGGCATCGAAGCCGCCGATCGCCGGGAATGCCTTTTGGCAGAACAGCCAGACGGATGGTTGGAAGCGGTGCGATGGTGCTATTCCGAAGGAGAAAACCTTGCGACGCTAGGGGCAAGGGCTCGGGTATTTTGTGGGCATCATTTTGATAATGAGGTGGTAGCGAGGAAGTTGGTAGGGGAGCTCGAAAACAAATCTATTTGATTGTAATACCGTCAAAAATCTTTACCTTTGAATCCTTAATGAATAAAACTATGGTTGCACAAATCACCATATACGACGAAATAGCAGAGCTTTTGGCGAACCTATCGGCCGAAAAGGTTCTATCGTACAAGATTTCTGATGGCATGAAAGTCAGGCTGAATGAACTGCTAGAAAAACAACAAGCCAATGAACTGACGGAAGTAGAACGGCGCGAAGTAGAACACCACTTGGTCATCAACAACATAATAAGCCTCGCTAAAGCGAGAGCACGCCGTATGTTATCGCCAGATTGCCATGTCCAAGCGTAAATTTATATTCTCTGAATTTCTCAGGATAGAAATAGACCATCGCGCTGGGAATCGCTGCGAGTATTGCCGAATTCGGCAAGAAGATGTTGAATATACATTCCATCTTGATCATATTATTAGCCTAAAACATGGCGGGTTAACAATAGAGAGCAACCTTGCATTTACATGTCCTGATTGCAACTATAACAAAGGAGCCAATATTGGCACTTTTCTCCATCCTCCTGAACGCCATTTTACACCGCTTTTTCACCCTAGGGTTGAAAAATGGGAGGATCACTTTGAAGAAATTGATGGTCTTATTTCGGCACTCACTCCCATCGGAGAGGCTACGGTTAGAATATTAATGTTTAACACTCCTGAACGAATCATATTACGGCGTGAATTGGCAGGTTTTTGAAATTCTTTATGCTGCTTTTTGACCAAAAAAGACAAAATTTGGGTTAAGCGGCCTGCTACCTTTGCCCCATGAAACACACGTTACTGCTGGCACAAGCCCATTGCATCTGCCTCCCACCTTCGCTAAAGCTGCTGCTGGTAAACCTGCTTCTGCCAACCCTCCTCCCCGCGCAGGAAGTCTTTCAAAAAACATACGATCACTTTTTCACGGATCGCGCCAACGCAGTAGAAGTTTTGTCCAATGGCAACATCGTTATGGCAGGTGCAACGGCCATGCAAAACAGCACTCAGCAAAACATGCAAGTGTTGATGCTCAACGAAATGGGCGAAAAAATTTGGTGCAAAACCTACTCGAACGGTCAGCGACTGGAGGCTTTGGACATTATGCGCACTTCCGACGGCAATCTTTTGGTGGCCTTCGATGCATTCAACGCCAGCGGGGAAGCCAAAGCAAGTTGGATGAAAATCAGCCCTGCGGATGGTTCTGTTGTTTGGAGCCGTCGCGCCATACCCAGCAGCCGGTTGCCCAAAATCTCACGCCTCCAAGATGGCTACCTGCTCACGGGCGATTACGTGATTTCGCCCACTGATCGCGATGCCTTGGCCGTGAAAATCAACGAAAACGGCGATGTGGTGTGGTATAAAATTTTTGGAGAACCAGGTTACGAGCAATTGGGCGAATGCTGGCAGGACCCTATGGGGTTCATCCATTGCAGCGGCTATCACATCGAAATCAATGAATCGCAGGGCATTTACGCCCGTTTTAATGCTGTGGGGGATATGCCCGGCCCTATCCAACGTTATTCCATTGGTGACAACACGGACTTGTTGAGCCATATTTCACCGCTTGAAAACAATGGGCTTCTCTTTGCCGGAAACTCGCAGGGTTTCAACGACAATTTTGCACGCGCCTGGACTTTGACGACCGACCGCGACGGAAATTTGAAAACTTCCTATACCTACAAGATTGATGGCAAACACATCGGTGTCACAGACATGGTCACACTTCCCGGAGATCAATTCGTGCTAAGCCTCGGCAGGCCCTCTCCAAGCACACCTGCGACTTTGATCAAGATAAATGCGAACAACGATATGCTCTGGCAAAACACCTACAAAGGTGATGGCACGGGCAATCTCTTATGGCAAGTAAAAGCGTATGACGATGGATTTGTCACCGTCGGTACCAGCACTTCGGGCAGCCAGAACAATTTCTTCTTGGCAAAAACCGACGAAAAAGGAATAGCGGGCGATTGTTGCCCAATTACCTCTGGTCTAAAACGTGAAACAGTGACGCCAGAACAAACCGCCTTTGTCCCCAACGAAACAACGGGCTTTGTGGCACAAAACGCGATAATTACTGTAGCTGACGCAACCACCACTGAAAAAGCCATCTGCCTGCCAATCAACTTGGATTTTGAAATTGCAGACAGCACCCTTTGCCCCGGCGAATGCACCCAGATTAACCTGCTTGACAATATTGCCGGGGTCAATTATACCCTCAGCATAGTGGGTGCTGATCCTGACCCCAATGTGCCGGGACGAATTTGCCACACGGAGGGCGGACAAATCATCGTGACACGCAAAGGAGATTTTAATGGTTGCGACAACGAACTTTCAAAAATTGTAGAAATCGGCGCAAAAGACGAGGTTTTCCCCAATGCCTTCACCCCTAACGGCGACGGCGCAAATGATGTCTTCCGCCCGGTTTATCCCTGCGAAGTAATTTTTTCCAACCTAAAAGTCTACACTCGCTGGGGCGAATTGGTATTCGAGACCGATGAGCCTACCACAGGCTGGGATGGCCGCATTAATGGCCTCGACGCGCCCTCAGATGTGTATGCCTGGCGGGTAGAGTATGAGGCAATCCGCGCTGGACAGCAACAGCATTCTATGAGAAAGGGTGGGGTGACGCTGTTGCGATAATGTACCGGCGGCTTTAGCCGCTGGAAATTTGAATCGGGCAATTGTAACAGGGGGACACCTCGGAGGTTTTCGAAAACCTCCGAGGTGCCCCCCTGTTACAACTGCCCGCTCAAACAACTTCTCACCCTAGACCCGGGTAGCGTTTTTGCTGGAGTTCAAAAATGGCATCGGCGGTGGAAAAATCGGCGAGACGGCGATAGAAATAGTTTTGCGCATTTTTGAGCGTTAGAGCTATCTCATCCTTGTTGACATGGGGTTGTTCCAACACTACCTCTATCTGTGTCTCGGCGTACTGTTTGGCATGGCCTTCCTTTTGATAAATCCGCGCCACAAGGCCAAGCCACGCACATACAAGCTTGTCATCAACCCAATCTGGCTCGCGCCCAGCGATGACTTTCCTTACACGGTCGCCAAGTTTTCGGGAGGCAACGACGGAGGCTTTCATGTAGCCTTGCTGTAGCGCCGAATCGCCCAAGGTGTACACATCGCGCGAGGCGCCCTCTATTTGAGAAAGTTTTTCAATCGCATTCATGACGCTTGGCAGATCTTTCCGAACAACTGCGCAAACACCAATTTCCTTGATGCTGTTGCTGATGATGGTTTTAAAATACGATTTGTCGTCCCCGTTGCCGATACGTCGCTGGCCTTGATTGAACGCAAACGAAAGCACCTCCAGGGCTTTTTTCATGTTCTCTGCATTGGATTTTTCAAAGCTGCTAGTCACGCTGGGATCCACCGTTTTTTCTACGATATCGCCAATGGCTTTGTTTATTTCTTCGGTCTTTGAATCTTTTACGTCCAATATGTCTTCTATCAGTTGGCCCAAAGTGTCGAGAAAGGTGTTTTTAATGGATCCATGCGGCAATTCGACGGCCAAAAGCCCGAGGTCTTCGAGGTCTTCTTTTTTTATTTCTTTTTCCTTTTTGAAATGGTCAAGGGCACTCTTTGCAATGGTTTTTGATAATTGTCTGCCGATGTACTGAGATGAGTTGAATTTCCAAATGAGGTGTACATGGCCAATCGTCAGGATGATCAATGTCAGCAAAAATATCCAATAGGCGCTTATTTCACTCGGGGTATCGCAACCATTCAATCCACAGACTTTAGGGTTGACCATCCAAAGCAAAATCATGACGAGCAAGATTTGCGTAGTAAATACTCGGTGTGAACCGCGCATGAGCCTCCTGTTGTACACATTGCGCAAGGCTTCTGGAATAAAAGTCTGAAATATCAAGGCAGGTACGCCCATGATGAATACGGCATAGGTAATGGCGATGCCAATAGCCGTGTCCGCCCATTCTTCACTTAAACCAAGTTGAAGCCAGTCGAAAAGGAAAATCTTGGTCATGATTTGTTCAAGGCTCTGATAAAGTTGATGAAGTCCGTTTCGTCGTAGGCGTGGGTTTTCATTTTGTAATTCTGATCGGGCAAGCTGATGGGCGGTTGGAAAAGGTCGGGGTTTTCCTCTTTTGTCTCAATGGTGAACACGCCATAGCGGGTTTTACTGAGATGGCTAAAAATCCCTTCACGATTTTCTTTGACCATTTTTAGCAGCACGGGGCCGTATTTGCGGTCGGCCTGTTCCGCGTATTCATTCCAAATATCATCGGGCCCAGCGGGGTGGCGGAGATCCATTAGCACCACGTCGTAGTCTTTTTCGATATCGGTAAGCAAAAAGTAGGCTTCCGTCGCATCGCCTGCAAAATCAGATTCGATGTCATCTTCCATGAGGAGGCTCATGCGCTTTTCAGCAAGGTCTTGGTCGAGGTTGTCGTCAACCCACAGCAATTTTATCATGGTTATTTAACAATGGGTAAAGTGATGAACACTTTGGTGATGAATGGGTGGGAATATACTTCAGGGGGGTTGCCAAAAGTGGGTTCAGAGGTGATACGTATAGTACCGCCATGTTTGGTAATGATGTTGTGCGCATCGTAAAGGCCTATTCCGGTGCCAGAACGCCCACGGTCGTCCGCAATTTGGCCACGTTGGCCAAACTGGAAGATCAGGTCATTCTCCAGCTCTTCGCGGCGGATTGCAACGCCCCAATTTTCAATGGTGATCTCAATAGTGTCTGGTCTTTTGTCCACGCGAATATCTATGTATGGGGCATTGTCGCCCCGTTTGCTCCAACTGTATTTGATGGCATTGTGCAACAGACACGAAAAAGCGCGGTTGAGCGATGCCTTGTTGCAATTGACCAAAACCTGATCGTTTGGGTTGATGTGATGCAAAATGGCAACCTTCCGAATGGAGGCAAATTCTTCCAAAAACTGCGTGGCATCGAGCAATATGGACAGGATATTTTGAGGCTTGGCATCCTGCAATTCAATTTCTTTCCGGCGCAAGTAGTCGCGGAAATAGTAAAATTCCGGGATGCGCTCATTGAGTTCGTCCAGCGACAAAGAAAGCGAGGTGACCGTAGTGAGGCGCAGTATTTCATCCACTTCAGTGCGGGTGCTTTTGAGCAGCTCGCGGGGGAGATTGGTTTTTTTGAGCGCATCAAGGGCATTTCGCATTTCAATCATGTTGCGGCGTGCCCAAGAGGCATTGTCTTTTTCGCGTTCCATTTGCTTTTCAGAAAGCCTTCGCCAGGGTTTTCGCATGCGCTCAAAAAGATCTGCGCTTACCCCTCGCTCTGCGCAGACTTTTTCTAGTTCTGCGATGAGCGATCCCAATCGTTTTATATGCCCTCCCAGCATATTGGCCGTAGCGCTGCGGTCTATGTGTTTCTCATTGGCCATAACGTCGTATCCGTGTGCTTTTACCAACATACCCATCGTGTCGCGCAAGCCATTAACCGTGGCAATGTAGGTGTGCAGCAGTGCACCAAAATCTGCTTCAAGGATACGAAGCTGTTTGCCCACATGATCCGTCAGATCATAAGCCACCCCTACGCGCAGTCGGCGGTTTTCGCCAGGCATATAGCGCACATTGGTCACGATATTGTGCTTTTTGCCATGGATATCTTTCATATCCAAATAATAGTCCAAGAGCGGCAAATCATTATCGGCAGCTTCGTCCAAAGCCTTTTTAAATTCAGCAAAAGAAGTAGGACTCACATGGAAGTCCGTGGTCGAACGGCCAATGATCTCATCTTCTGTTTGATAGCCATAAATGTGCGCAAACGCGTCATTGGCGCGAGAAAATATCTCTTCTCCTTCAGCATTGGCGGTCACCATAAATAGGCCGACCGGTACATCTTTGGCAATAATGTCAAAGGTTACATCCCTAATTACCCCTTTTGCCCGTGTGATCAGGCCCGTGTCGTCGGGAAAAGCAAGACAGTGCATATTAACGATCACCATGGCCCCGCCTTTACAGCGCAGTTTGAGTCGTTGGATGTGCAAGTGGGGGGTTTTGAGCAATGCTTCACGCAGTGCAGCGGCTTGGTCAAGCTCCCAAAACAGTTCGCTGACAGGCTTTCCAATCAGCGCGTCCTTGTCCGTATAATTTAATATCTCCGTGGTTTTTGCGTTGCAACTCGTGATCGAAAACCTTTCATCCAACTCAAAGAAGCCAGCATCAAAGCTATCCTCAAACTCAGCAAACCATTCCACCTCGGTCATGCTGCTCGTGATGTTGATCATCGCCGCAATCTGGTCACTGTCCGCATCGAAAAAGGGGAGGGAAGAAAGGCGGCTTTTACGGTGTTCGTTGCCGACCTTCAGCCGGATGGTGATGTTGTTGTGCCACTCGCCGGATGGGTTTTGGCGCAATTTGCGGAGTACTTGCTCGCGATCTCTGGGATCTTCGTAAAAATTTCGGATGTTAATTCCTTCGAGGTCCGATTCTTGGGGAATACCAAAAAAATCCCGTGCCGACTTGTTGGCCAAGAACATCGTACCGTCAGAGAGGGTGGCGTGAACAGGGAAAGGCAGTCCGCTTATTTGTTCATAAGCAATGCGAACCTGTTCCAAAAGGGCGGGAGATAAGGCGGAATTCATTGTTTTCCGTGCTGTTTAATGGATCAACGAAATTGCATTTCGCGGTTTCAAATGTATGTAGGTTTTTAATCTGTTTAAGCCGTTCCCTCAAAAACTTCGGGTTTTAGTTTTGCTGAATTGATCTAAAAAATTAAAAATCAATTAGTTGGCACAAAGCCCTAACCTAACACAATGCTACCCCTGCCTACTGTAACACAAGGCTTAGCCCTACCTTCGCCCGTTCAAACGCTCACGTCTCTCACATCTCTCATGCCTCTTACACAATGAATACCTACCAACAAAAACTCGACGCTTTTGGCCGCCTACTTACCATCATGGACGAGCTGCGTGAGCAATGCCCTTGGGACCGCAAACAAACCCTCGAAACCCTCCGAAACCTGACCATCGAAGAAACCTACGAACTCGCCGATGCCATCCTCTCCGCCGACCTAATCGGGGTTAAGGAAGAGATCGGCGATATCATGCTCCACATGGTTTTTTATGCCCGCATCGCCTCAGAACAAGGCGCATGGGATATAGCCGATGCGCTCCATGCCATCTGCGACAAACTCGTGGCGCGCCACCCACATATCTACGGTGACGTGAAAGTGGCGGACGAGGCAGAAGTGAAACGCAATTGGGAACAACTTAAACTGAAAGAAGGCAAAAAATCCATCTTGGAAGGGGTGCCCGCAGGTCTGCCTGCCATGGTAAAAGCCTACCGGATGCAGGAAAAAACCAAACAGGTGGGGTTCGAGTGGGAAAACACCGAGCAGGTATGGGCCAAAGTCGAAGAAGAAATCGGCGAATTGAAGGAAAATATCCAAAATAATGCCCCGCAGGCCGACATAGAAGAAGAATTTGGCGACGTGCTTTTTTCGCTCGTCAATTATGCCCGCTTTATTGGCGTTGACCCGGAAACTGCTTTGGAACGCGTGAACCGAAAGTTCAAATCGCGTTTCGAGCACATTGAGCGAAATGCCCCCAAACCCTTGAATGACATGACCTTGGCCGAAATGGATGTGCTATGGGAAGAGGCGAAGACGCTTTGATTCACAAGGACTATTTACAACACTAAGGAACTAAGAGACACTAAGATAAGCGGGGTTTTAGCGGTGTAACACTTAGTGTTTCTTAGTTCCTTAGTGTTGTAAAAAACACACTTGGAGTGTTATATCCTTCGATTTTTTCTGAATACGCCACTCAAATTCCAGTAAAACAGCAGCGCAGCCAGCCCCAGCCAAATGTACATCCACACTTGCGCCGGGAACAGTCCTACCACTTTTTCGTACATCGCCAAATCACTACTCGGCCCCACGTTGAAATCCTGAATGATATACAGCACCGCCGCCAAGCCAAGGAACATCAGCACATCTTGGTCAAAGGTTGTTCTTAGGGCTATGAATGCCAGCGTGAGGGCAAACACCCATAAAATCACCGTGCTCTCAAATGATTCAAACCACAGAAGGCCCGCCGATGCCATAAATATTGCCATTGCCAACAAAGTGCCCTGTGCCAAGTGATGATGTCGCGCCCCGATCCGAAAAAGCAGGTTTCCGAGTACCGCACTTCCCAAATATCCTCCCATCAGGACAATGCCCGGGCTGCCACCTCGTGTAGTGGTGTAACCGCTCCCATCGGAATTAATCTGTAACCCTTCCACCGAGCCACCTGTCAATATCGCCCCCAATGCATGACCAAATTCGTGCAAAAACGTGACGAGCATGGTCACGGGATAAAGCAATAAAGTACCAAAAGAACCGCCCAGGAATTTGAGCACTCCGTACACCAACAGGATCGCAAAGACGCGAAAGTGAAGTTGAGTTCGCATAAAAGAAGTCACGTTTTAGAAGGGTCGCTTTTCAAAAAAGCGACCCTTCTATGATTCAAATTTCTAGTCCATTTTCCCGCACCACCTTATCGTAAAATTCTCCCGCTGCGGTCATCTCGCGGTCCATCGTTTCAAAGTTCACTCGAACGAGGCCAAATCGAAAGCTGGGCCCCAAATGCCATTCAAAATTGTCCCAAGTGCTCCAATGTATATAGCCTTGTAAATCTACCCCGTCTTGGATTGCCTTATGACAAACTTCCAGATAATCCCTTATCCCGGCGATACGCTGCTGCGCGTCGTCTGTGCATATGCCATGTTCGGTGATAATGATTGGTTTCCCATACTTTTTGTGAAAACGCTGCAACACTTCACCCAAGCCGTCCGGGCGGTAGCCCCACATTTTATCATGTGGGATGCCGAGTTTTTCCAAACCCCTTTTTCTCGAAATTGCATCCATCGGGAACGGATCGAAAATCATGTAGGCGTAATAACTCAGTCCCCAAAAATCACAACGCTCAAAAGGCCCTGCGGCCCGAGTCATAAACCACCAGCGCACAAAAGCTGCTACCAACTTTCCCAAAACACCACGGCCTTCGAAGCAAGCCGTGTTTAGCGAAATGCCCACGGGAGCGTCCGTTTTGTCGCGTAGCATCGTCACAGCAATATCGTGTGCTTTGCCCATGTTGTCGAGCACTTTGTTGGCTGTCAGGTATCTACCTTTTTTTCTGGGGGGGAAATTGCCTAAGATATAGGCATTTATGGCGTACACATTTGGCTCATTGAAGGTGTTCCAAACCTTTACATATTCCCCAAAATGCTTAATGCATTGCCGCACAAAATCCAAGAAGAAAGGAATATTGTCTTCATCGATCCAAGCGCCTTTTTGTTCAAACCAGTTAGGGTGTACAAAATGATGCAATACGAACATCAATCCGACACCCCGTGTGCGCAAATCATCAAAAAATTGCCTATATTCACTCACAACCTCCTTCTCGAACTTTGCAAACGGCTCGGGCTGCAAACGACCCCAGTCTACCCCGCAGCGATAAATCGAACCGAATCTGGCTATAATTTTGGCGTCCTCCTCGCGTCGCAACTCATGATCCGTGGTACGTTCAAAAACATACCCATCCAGCGAACGCAGCCCGCGCCAAGGGTGCTCGCCAGCTGTTTCTACCTGTGCTGCTGCTGTAGAACTACCCCATAAAAAATGGTCGGGAAAAACAAGTCGCATGGAACGGGCCGATGTTTAATTGCCAGACGCAATTATCGGAATCGCAATTGATAAGCAGAATTATTTTTTTGCACAAACAAAAAGACCCGCCTAAGCGGGCCTCTTTGCGGGGGGTAGGAAGATGATCGAAAACCCCGATTAAAGCGGGAAAACCGAAGGGCCAAGGGCCCAAAGTTCAATTCGATTTCTTATCGGGCGGTAGCTTCCTTAAGTCTTTTTGAGATGTATATCCGTAAGCCAAATTTGGCATTTTTTTAAAAAAAGCCCCTCACCGCGAGCCTAACCGGAAGGGGCAACCATGAGATTATAATTGAATACACAATATGGGCATTGAGCCGACACCGCTAAAGCGACTACAGCCTAGACCACAAAATGTAACCTTACGGTCGTAGTGGTTGTGATTAAAAAGTAAATACTTTAAAATCGGAAAACTATCGGTTGGGAGCGCAAAATTCGGCAGGATGCCGCGGATTAAATAAAAAAGGTTGATGCAAAGATAGTGCGGCTACCCTAAGCATCAACCTTTTCAGGAGATTTTTTACTGTACTGGTACAAAGTTACCAGCTGTTACTATACCCCAAAATGGGTAATTTTTGAAACAACTTTTTGAAAACCAAACGATTGTCCCTAAACCTAGGGTTCCCCCAAATCAGCCTAAAACTTAAAGCCCACGGTTAAAAGGAAATCATTGGTCACCACTTTAGTGCTTGCTACAGGTGCGTCAGTATAGGCTTGAACAGCGCCATTGCCCTGACCACGCCGCCATCCTAAGTCTAGAAAGAAGGATTTTCCTCTGACGCCTGCACCCGCACTAATGCCAGTGTTAAAGCCTGTCGCGCCTTCTTCGGGTTTGCCCATAAGGTTGAACCCGCCACGCAAGCGGAATTCATCGAGCGCAAGTTCGCCGCCAAGACGCACGTTCATGGCCTGCTGGTAGCTGCGCTGAATGTCAGTGTTGACTTCGCGCTCATACTGCTGGTTATCTTGACTGGCTACATCAGCCGTAAAGTTGTATCGGTTGGCTGCATAGTCCACCCACTCTACGTCAGCACTGAGAAAGCCAAATTTTTTCACGACGAAGGCAGCACTAGCACTGGCCCGCCAAGGGGTGCGGAGTTTGTAGTCAAAGGTGCCGTCGGGAGAGTTTTGTATCTCACCGACTGTAGACCCATTGCCATCTGTGTAATCGTAGGAAAAAGTGTTGCTGTAGGCATCAGTGAGGCTCATTGCGGTAGGGGTATGAAATGCTGCCCCAAGGCGCAAGGCTTGACTTACCTTGTAAATAACGCCGAGTTTGAGGTTCACCCCTACGCCTGATGAACGCAGGTATTCAGTATAGGTCAACTTGTCAAAATAGTCAACGGATTCGGCTGGATCGCTCTCAATGTATTCACCCTCAATACGATAGTTGACAAATGGGATGCCTACTGTAGCACCAACCATCAATTTTTCATCGTAATTTCCAGCAAAAGCAATGGCCATTTCGTTCATGCGGCCAAAAGTTGTGACCGCATGTGAACGGTGTACCATAGCATTTCCATTCCCTGCAAAATCGTACGTTAAATTACCATCCACATCTTCATAAATAGCATTGGCACTAGAGGCCAATTCGGAACCAAAAGCATCGAGGTCTCCTGTTTTTGCCTCAGAAAAAAAGCCGTTCATGATAGTGCCGGAGGCATCACCCTCATAATATAGCGTGCGATTGTAATCCGCCTGACGATTGTAGCCGATACCAAAATTGAAGGCTTTCCAGTGTTCGCCGCCGGGATTGGTGTTGAATACAAGTCCTATATTGTCAAAACCAAACTTGCTTTTATCGTCACTATAAGGCGTTCCACCCTCAAGATTTGCTTCGGTTTTTGAAAAATGAAGGGAAGGCGTCAGCGTAAGTTCATTGGCACGGTAAAGGGCAAGGCCAGCAGGGTTTTGGCTAATTGCCCCAAATTCTGCTCCTAGCGCACCAAACGCGCCACCTGCGCCAACATATCGGGCTGTACCGCCGGGCTGCAAATAAGAATAACGGAGTACATCGCTGGCATTTTGAGAAAACGTTTGACTTGCTCCTAGGAGCAATAAGGTCATTATAGCTATCTTATTCATGGTTAATATTGTTTTGAAAAATTATGGGAGTATATCCAGAGCAAAAAAAAGGCGGAAAAAGGCGACACGCACCGATTTCCGCCTTCCTTTTAAATTCCAATGGCGGTATTAATTGCGACCACCGCGGCCACTGCTTTTACTGCTGCTACTACCGCTTGAGCTTTTGCTGCTGCTGGAATCACTGCTTTTGGTGCTGCCACTGTTGCTGCTACCACCGCTTCGGGTACTGCCATTGCTGCTGCCACCATCGGAAGAACGGCTAGGACGGCTTTCCTGTGAGGAACTACCTCCACCATTATTGTTCGAACGACTAGGGCGATCCATGGAGCGTTCTTCGGTTCGGCGAATAGATCGGCTTTCTTCCTTACTTGCAGGAGTGGGCTCCGTACGACGCGGGGTGACAGTACCACCATCGTTGTCGTTGCGGCGCGAAGGAGTTTCCGTGCGCTGTGGGCGAGCGGGTGTTTCTTCCGAACGACGCGGTTTGTATCCTTCGTCTTTAGCGGGTGTTTCAACACCACGACCCCTTGGGGCAGTTTCATTCGTGCGGGTGCGAGTAGCAGGCTCGGTATTAGAGCCTTCGGGGCGACGGCCACCTGTGCTGGGCGATACACTGCGCTCGGAGTTCGGTTTGCTGCGTCCTACCGCTGTATTGCCTTCGATGTCGCCAGCCGTACGGCCAGGTCGAGGAGCTGTTTTTTCGACTACCCGAACATCGGTCTGTGCAGTAGCCAAACGGCCTTTGGTATCTGGTATACGAGCATACCCTGGGTTAACGTGCGAACCGCCCCGGCGTGGGCCAGTATAGGTTTGAGGGGAGTAACCGCCACCGCCATTGCCGTTATTATTGTTGTAGTAATAGTGGTCGTTTGACCAGCCATTGCCATAATATTGGTTTTGGTAGTATGGGTTGTACCCATTGCAAGTCCAATAAGGGTCGTAGTAGTAGTTGTTGGCTACCCAAGGGTTGTACCATGGCCTGTTGTAGGAATAGGCACTATTCCACCCCCAACTATTCCAGCCATATCCATAGCCGTAATTAAAGCTGTTCCATGAATTCCAACGCTGCATCCGCTGCCAACGGCGATACGACCAGTAATCGTTATAGTTGTAAACGTAAATGGAAGTTCCAGGGGAATAGAAGGGATCGTAGTTATAAAGGTCTACGAAGAACGGGTCATAATAGTCCACCGCATAAGAGCGACGGTGGAAACGGCGGACACGCGACGAATATTCGTATGCATAATCGTCATCTTCCTCATAGTAATCGTCATCGTCGTCATTGTAACGACGGGTAACATTATTGTCCTCGTCGTCCTCCTCCGTATTGGTCGCTGGCGCGGAAGCAGGAGCATCCGTAGCCGGGTCGTAATAGAGGTCGTCTTGAGCATTGACAGGAGGAGTGAATGCCAAAGCAAATAGGCCGACGATTGCCCAAAACAGTGAATTATGTAGTTTTTTCATGGCGTGAAAGTGAATGAATATTTGCGCAATTTCCGGTGCGCATATTTTCTGGGTCAAAAATAGGTCCTTCTCCTTTGAATTTTTGGTTAATGCAGCATTAAACTCGATTTGAGGGTAGGTTAAAGTTGGTTAAAAGGACCTGAGCGGCGGCAACTTATGTTAAAATTATAATTCGTTTGTGTTTTCATTCGGCCAAAACCCGATTTTACGGAGCGCAACAAACGCCCAAACCTGTTACTTTTGCTCTTGCCAAATATGAAGCACATCGAATCATCGGAGGCAAAACCACAAAATGAAAGAAACAAAATTTATAGAACAGAACCGGGAAAAATGGGCCAGCTTTGAACAGATGCTTCGCGACGATCGGCGTGACCCGGAAAAGCTCAACGAGCTGTTCATCCAAATTACCGATGACCTGTCATATGCCCGCACTTTCTACCCCAATCGCTCCGTGCGGGTTTTCCTCAATTCGCTGGCACAGCGGATTTTCCACAACATCTACCTGGGGCGACGTTTCCCGGCAGAACGCCTGCGCCTGTTCTGGACAGACGAATTGCCCCGCATCATGTGGGAATCACGCAAAGCGCTTTTGTTATCCTTTGCGTTGTTTGTGCTGTCTTTTGGCATTGGGGTGGTGTCGAGTATGATCAATCCCGATTTTGCGCGTATCATTCTTGGCGACGAATATGTGGACATGACGCTGGCGAACATTGAACATGGCGATCCAATGGCGGTTTACAAGGATTCAGGGCCTTTAGGTTCAACCGCAGGCATTACAGCAAACAACCTTTTCGTAGCATTGCGCACCGCCATTTTTGGGGTTTTGGCCTCCATTGGAACGGTATTTATCATGCTTTACAACGGGGTGATGGTAGGCGCCTTTCAGTATTTTTTTGTGGAACAGGGGGTGTTTTGGGAGTCGTTTCTCACCATTTGGATCCACGGTACCTTGGAGATCAGCGCTATCATCATCGCAGGGGCGGCGGGCTTGGTAGCGGGCTCGGGCCTGTTGTTCCCCGGCACCTATCGGCGCACGCAGGCTTTTCAGATTACCATGCGGCGCGGCCTAAAAATCTTTATTGGCATCGTGCCCATCATTATTATGGCGGGCTTTTTTGAGGGTTTTCTTACCCGGTATACTGAAACGCCCGATTTCATCCGCGCGGCGTTTATTTTCACTTCCCTGTTTTTTGTGCTCTGGTATTTTGTGTGGCTGCCTTGGCACAAAGCCCGCACAGGGGGCTTCCGTGCAACGTCTTTGGATAAAGAATTGCCGCCCACCCGCGAGCATGCCATTGATTTTCAGGGGATAAAAACCGTGGGTGAAATACTCTCCGATGTCTTCACCGTGCTGTCGCGGCATCCCCGAACGACCCTGCTGGGGCTTTTTGCAACCACGGCGGCTTTTGCAGCATGGGCTTTTGGTTTTTCTGAAAAGTCGGCGGCAGAAACCTTCACCTTTCCTGATGTGCCGCTTTGGCCCTTGGACATCTTGGGCGGATTGGGTGGTTTTTTTGGCAATGAGTCAACCTCGGGACTTTACTTCTTTCAAATATTCCTACTCGCGAGTGTGACGGTAGCGGCTTTCCGAGCTTTGGAACAAGAGATGGATACTGAGCAGCGCCCAGCTTTCGAGGCGCGTCGCGCCCTGCTTGCAGGACTTCCGCTTTTGCTCCTGATGCCGGGTTTTGCTTTTGGGTTGGAGTCCTTGTCGGGTTATCTTGGGGTAATGCTTTCTTGGGCTGCCTTTCCTTTTCTTGCGTTGTGGGCGGCAGTGATTTACTTTGAAACGCTGAACCCTTTCGTCGCACTCAGCCGGGCTTGGCAATTGATGCGCTGGGGACCTGCCATGGGGCTGGGACTGTTGACGGGAGCGCTCAACTTGTTGTTTTTCATGTTTTTAGAGTCCCCCATTTGGGAAATGGTCATTCAATTGTTTAGTTGGTTTGTGCCGCCAGCAGAAGGTGCCATGGCTGCCTATAGCACCATCGCCACAACCTGCGCTGCGGGTGTGCTGATGTATTTTTTCTTCCTGATCACGGTGCTGAGCGGTGGATTACAATATTTTTCTTTCCGGGAAATCGGCGATGCTACAAGCCTTCGCACCGAACTTGAACAGGTGGGGCAGACCCGAAAAATACGGGGATTGGCAAGAGAATAACTTTGGATGTTGGACTTTGGACATTAGACTTTTCAGCCAAGCAGAAGTGACACTTTTTAAAAAGTGTCACTTCTATTACACACGGTTTTCAAAAATGAAACACATCCTTTTCCTTTTCTTTTTCCCGTTCGCGCTTTCGGCACAGGTTGAAGAAGTGCTGGAAGACTCCTTGCAAGCAGTCGAAATCGCTGCCGACACTGCCTATCTTGAGGAGGATGAAATGGTGGAAGAAGATTATGTACGTGAGCCGTACACCGCCCCACCGCTTGCGCCCCTTGCGCTCCGAGAAGTCCGTGGAGATGAGTGGGATAAGGCTGCCAAGGGGATGGATTACAGTAAAGACGTGCCAAACCCACCCAAAGAGCGCAAAAAACGCGAAGCCAATGAGCCAGAACCGCAATTCGACTGGACGGGACTGACGCAGGGGTTAGGTAGTCTGCTTCAGATGGTGGCCATTATTTTTGCGCTTTGCATGATCGCCTACGGTATTTATTGGATGATGCAGACCCCGCGCAACCGCACGCTCTCCCGCGACGGCACGGAAATTACGCTCGCCAATCTGGACGAATACATCCACGAAACGGACCTAGAACGCTTCCTTCGCGAAGCCCTCGCTGCGTCCAATTGGCCCTTGGCCGTGCGGCTTTATTTTTTGCAGACCATCAAGCAGTTATCCGAAAAAGAGGCCATCGTTTGGTCAAAAGAAAAGACCAATCGTGACTACCTGCGTGAAATGCGCAACCACCGTTTGGGAGCGCAGTTCCGCGATGCCACGCGACAGTATGAGCGGGTATGGTACGGGAATCAGCCGCTTACGGTGGAGGAGTTTGCACGGTTGGAGCCGGAGTTTAAGGCGCTGTTGGGGGAGATTTAAAAGCCGCTCATTTGTAGCTAGTTCGTTTTGATTGACGATTAATAGATTACATGATTGTTGATTTTTGATGTAATGTGAGATGTTTTAAGGTTGATGGAAGGGGTACATCAGACATTGCCAATCTTACATGCCATCAAAAATCAACAATCATGTAATCTATTAATCGTCAATCAAAAAAATTTAAGATGATACATCAGGCTTGAGACCGTATCACCACTTTTGACCCATGTTTTTTTGCACAAACCATGAAAATATCTCAACTTTTATTCCTTCTCCTCTCTGCCTCGACGCTTGCCGCCCAGCCTCTCCGCACGGGTAAGGATTACGCCGTCTTTTTCGTCGCTTCAAAATTTGACCATGGCTGGAAATCGCTCCCGGATGCCCCCTCTGAAGTGAACCTGCTTGCGGCCGACCTCCGTGATGACTACGACTTCGAGGTACGCATTGTAACAGATGCCAGACGCGCTGATATCCTGCGCACTCTCGGTGAGTACAAGGGCAAAAAGTATGGCCCTGACGACCAACTGCTACTCTTTTTCTCCATGCACGGCTACCACGATGCGGGCAGCGACAAAGGCTACCTCATCCCCAAAGACGGGCTTTACAACGATCCCATTTACGAAAGCTGGCTGGCACACAGCCAATTGGCCGAGATAACCGCCTCTATCCCCTGCCGCCGGGTGCTGATATCTTTGGATGCTTGTTATTCGGGTATTTTTAGTAGCAGCCGCGACAAGCCCGGCGCAGCACCCTGGGAAACCGGTGACGACTGCCAGGCCCGCGTAAAAGCCGCTTTTGCTGGCCGCGACCAAACCCGCAAATACGTGGCTGCCGGGGGCGACCAGCGGGTACCCGCCAAAAGCGATTTTGCGGCCCAGTGGCACCGCGCTTTCCAGCAGGGTTACGGCGAGGATGGGCTGCTTTCTTTTGCCGAATTGACTGCCACCCTAGATCAGTTCCGCGATCCACGTCCAGTTTGGGGCGATTTTGTGCGAAGCACATTTGGTGATTTTGTTTTTGTGCGAAAAAATGGTTGTGCAACACCCGTTCCCCCAGAGGGAGGCGCTGCCGATCAGGACAAGGCCCAATGGCGACAAGCCCAATCCTCCAACACCCTCGCTGCTTACCGACAATATCTCCGCGATTGCAATCTTTGCCTTTACACGGAAGAAGCAGAAGCGGCTATTGCCCGCTTAAAATTGGCAGTCCCACCTACCAAAACCAAGAAAAAAGCGGAGGATATGCCGAATGATATGGTGCTCGTAACAGGAGGGACGTTTCAGATGGGTGATAATAAACAGCAATTTTTAATTAATGATTTTTATATAGGAAAAACTGAAGTAACATTTGACGAATACGATCTCTATTGTGAGGATATGAAAATTAACAAACCCCGAGATGAAGGATGGGGACGGAATAAACAACCTGTGATCAATGTAACCTGGTTTGACGTCGTGAAATACTGTAATTGGCTTAGCTATAAGCAAGGTTTTTCTCCTGCCTATATAATTTTAGATGACAACGTTGAAATGGATAAAGAAAGTAATGGGTATCGCTTGCCTATGGAAACAGAATGGGAGTATGCTGCACGGGGAGGGAATGCATCAAAGAAATATTTATATGCTGGGAGTAACGATTTAAATCAAGTTGCTTGGAGCGAAAATAATGCGGGAGGGAGAACCCACAAAGTCGGAGAAAAACTTGGCAATGAGCTTAATATAAATGATATGAGTGGAAATGTGTTTGAATGGTGTTGGGACCGTTACTGGCCCGACCAGAATTCTCCAGATTCAAAAGTAGTTAGAGGTGGCAGCTTTTTTTTAGGCATTAGCGCGTGCGAATCAAAATTCAGATATATGAATTCCCCAAGAAGCACTTTTAGATACGTTGGCTTTCGAGTGGTTCGCGGTAAATAATAAATTTTTTTGAATACGCTGATCCATTACAGATTTCATGATCTCTTCAAAATCTGAATATAGAAATCTGAACGCTTTTTATGCAAGAAATCAATCTCGAGGGTATTCTGAGCATGGCGAAGAATTCGAGGCAATCGGCAAGTCCGTCCAAAACCCCATCAAGCGGTCGAATAGCTTCAAGCCCAACCACTTTTACATTCCTGCCACAACCCAAACCCGGTGCAAGTCTTTGTTTTTAATGAAATATCGAATACCAATTGTTCAAAACGACAACCCCACATTCCCCGAAATATACTCTGCCGTAAACTGGTGCGCTTTAATTGAAATCCCCACAAAAGGCCTCAGGTCCTTGCCCAAAAGGGCTGGTAAATAGTACCGGGCAGAGAGTTTGGCATAACTTGCTTTTGGGACAAATTGGTTGATGTTATTGCCTACATACTTTCCGGCTTGAAGCACGAGGCTAATGTCGCCGAACAAAAACTCATCCGCTGCAAAAACCGCCAGGCGTGTGGAGCCTTGTCGCGCAGCGGCCTCGTCGCTGAACCGGGCTGAATGGAGACCCCACTCATAAATGGCTCGGTTGGATTCATAATCCACGCCCAGTAGGACTCGGTTGATGCGGCTGATTTGGAAATACCCTGATGCGGTTGCGATCCAAACGGCGTGTTTTGGGCCATCAAAGGAGGCGATTTCTAACAGCGCAATTCCTCCCTGACATTGTCCGCCGAAACGCCGTTGCACGGCGCGTTTGCTTGTTTTTGCGGGTTGTAAATCTTCTTTTTTCAAAGGTTGAAGCAGCCAGGCCGCTCCCGCCCATCCTGAAAAAATATTTACGCCAAGATTGGGCAAAGCCGAGCCGCCATTGGAAAAATGGGTCATGCCGCCGCCTGCACTGAAACGCAGGTGTGGAGCGGCGCGAAACTCCGCACCTAGACGAAATTGCGTGATGTTGTTCCAATGCGAACCGATGGCGTTTTGACCTGGATTGTCGAACCAATCGTAGGGCTGCGTCACCCAAGCCAAGCCCGTGCCGACCCGGAAATAAGCGGCCCATCTGCCCGCCCGAATCAAAGGAATGCTCAGATGGGGAATTAGAGCGAATGCATCGCCATGCGAGCCTTTGCCGAGGCGGAAATGCCCGATTGAGAGACCAAATGCGGGGTAATGCTGCCATGCTTGCCAGTCTCGGCGTCCTGTGCTATGAACCCGCAATCCAATTTCCTGACCACCGATGGGTTCGCCGGATTGAGTGCTGAGCTTGGGTGTATGCCGCCAGACAGAGCCTTGATAGACCGTGGCATCAAAGGAAATTCTTTGTGCCGGGAGCGTGGTTGCCCAGCATACAAATAAGAGGACTATGATAATTCTGAGCGGCACAAGCGTTAAAATATTTGGCAAATATTGCTATCTAAGTGATTGCATGCCTTATTTTTTTGTGCGACTAGCTATAAGGTCAATTTTTTCCAGCAACCATTTTTTATGTGTGGGTGATGTTGTTGCCATTATTTTTTCTCTAAATTTTGCCAAAGCTTTTTTCTCAACCCCGCTAAGCCCCATCAGTTTTTTGACAAAACCAAGGTAATTTATGTACTCGCGTTTTAAATTTTTAGAGATTACCTTATTCCGTCTCAAATAGATACGAAAGCTGTCAATCAGTGAGTCCAGTGTCAAAATTTCATTGAGTTCGTAATAGGTTTGAATCAGAATAATCTTAGAGCCTAGCACATAAACCACATCGTTGTACTCTACATTTTGAAGCAGTTCTAAAACTCTGGAGTATCTTTTTTGATAAAAGAAAAGGTATGCAAGGTTGAAAGTGCGTGCATTTTCACGCGTACCTGCAGGAAGGTACATGGCATAATCTTCGATAAATTTCTCAATCCATTCGAACTCTCCTACCCCCAAACCTACTGTGACGATGTTTTTAAAAATGCCTTCCGAGAGCATACCTTCCTCCAATAGAATTCCTTTTTGGATGATTTTTTTAAAAACATCAAACATGTCCCTGTAATACTCCCGCTTCCCTTGGTTTATTTTTAGGGCACAGTAGTTTTGAGCGATGAAATAGCATTTGCGTAGGTCGTCTTTTGCCAAATGTTCTGCTTGTTCCTCGAGACTTTCTAATAAATCTTTGAATCCTATCTCATTTTCAGGCTCGATTAGGCAATCCACGACCCGACGATAAACTGTTAACAATGGGACGTACTCAAACTGGTTGCTTTCAAGATGTTCCCAGAAACCAGCGGGCAATTCCACGGCTTTTTCAGCAACCCTTGAACCTTGATAAAGTAGCCAGCCGACGTAGAGTTCTAACTTTTGGGAGAGGTAAAAACACTCCAAGTAGAAATCGGCAGTAGGCAGTTTCTGCGCGTAACCGGTAGCGGACAGGTTTTTTGCGGCCCTATTGGCTATGTTATTATGGAGATTAAATTGTGCGAGGTAAAATTCGGTGGATTGCCCAGACACTTGGTCAAGCAGGTGGCTGATGTTGCGTTCTATGCCAGTCAGGTGTTTTTTGAGTTCTGGCTTTTCTAAAAGCCGTTGCAAGTCGAGTGCTTCAGCTAGCGGATTTTGGCTTCTGGCTTCGGCAGAAAGAAATCGCAAGGCCATTTGATTGAGGTCAGAGGCGAGACGGCGCAGATGAGCATCATTGTAAGGCTTATTCGGGTACAGCTTTTGCCACACCTGTTGGCGCTCTAGTTGTTTGAATGTATCGTCTCGGAGAGCTTTGTCCGAAGCGTCGAAGAGCAGGATTAGGTCAGGCTGATCGTTCAGGTATGGCGAAAGCAGATACTTCCGAAAGCGGTTGCGCTCTACTTTCGAGAGGGTTTGAAGGATGGAAAGGAGTTTTTCGCTGAACATTTTGGTAAATGGTCAAAGAATTGATCTATTTTATCACAATTGACTATGATCACTTAATCTTTTGAAGATCAAACTTTTAGAATAAAGCGCTACAAAAAAAACCTCCGGCAAGTTCGGAAAATTGTTTTTGTTCTACAGCAAAAAAATCCTAACCTTTGTAAAGTAAATATCCATTGAAGGCAACCGTCCCAACATTACCCTATTTTAATCCGTCTTATGGAACATTCTCAAACTTGTAAGCAGATGCAAAAGCATGTCTACTTTCTGTTGTTGCTGCTTGCGGCAAACTTTTCTTCCAGCCCATTGGCTGGGCAATGTGACCGTGTTGGTAGGGTATCGGGCGTAATTCCCGGATGTGGCGTAAAAATTATTGACCTCGACAATGGCCAGAACCTTCGTGCCGTTGAGGGAACTGCCGGGCTTTCTGGTGGCCAGACTTTTACATTTAATGCGGAAGCTGCCCAATTGCCTACGGGATGCCAGGCAGGGGGGCTTCCTGTAGTGGCGCTTACCTGTACCTCTGAAAAGCTGCCCTGCAAAGCTCAGTTTGTCCGTATTCCCGTTGTGCAGCAGTTGCTCAGGTACAAATTCGTGGCCAATATTTATGACGCTTCGACGCAAACCTGTCATTGGAATTTTGGCGACGGACAAACCGATAGCGGCGAACATGTGGAACATACTTTCCCATCCGAAGGGAACTTTGTCGTTTGTCTGACAGTGTCCGATGCCTTTGGCTGCAGTGTTCAAAACTGCATCACATTTGCGGCCAGCAGTCAGGACTACAATTGGTGCGGGTTTGACATTCAGGTGACGGCGATTGGAACAGAGTTGCAAGGGAAAATATATCCTTCGACCAATGATGCGAATTTGGTTTTGGAAGGGGTGCAATGGTACACGAACAAGTCAAGCCAAATCATTTCAGAATCACCGGCTTTTTCGACGCAGCTGCCGGGGTATGGAGATTACACAATATGTGCTAACTATCAGGTCCGCAATCTTTTTGATGGAAGTTTGTGCAGCGCCACCCGCTGTCAAAACCTGACGGTGGCAGAGTCTGCTTGTATCAACCCAGTTTTGGCGGATGTGACCACGCTTTGCCCCGGGCCTTCACAATTGTATGCCCCCGTATGTGGCTGCGATGGCAATACCTATTCCAACGAATGTGAAGCAATGTCCAATGGACTTTCGCAGTGGTGGGCAGGCGAGTGTGGGTCGGTTTTTGGCACGTGCCAAACAAAACTTCAGGCGAAAATCCTGAGCGGTTCGCCGGATGATGGCTACATAGCGCAGTTCTGCAACTTGACCAATGGCAATTACACCTTTGCCCAATTGGATTTTGGAGATGGCAGCCCGCTTTGGGAAGGCACGAACTGGGACACTATTTTGCACCCGTATGATGATCCGGGTATCTACCGCACCAATCTGACGGTGTGGAGCACTTATGGATGTATTTCTTCCGTAACGCAACTGCTGGTGACGGATGCCATGAGTATGGTAATCGAAGAGCTGCCCTTGGCCACAGACTATGTATTGCCGGGTGATGCAGACCGCGACTATCGGGCAAACGTGTACGACTTGCTAAACCTTGGCGTAGGACATTACAGCACCGGCGCACCTCGACCAGAAGCCACCACGACATGGAGTCCTCAATTTGCACCAAACTGGGATAAAAGTGTGGCTGAAACCGTCAATTACAAACACTTGGACTGCAACGGAGATGGCTCGGTGAACGAATTTGATGCCGATGTGATCACCCAACATTATACTGCTATTGATACCACTGAAGTGGCTTCTTTGCTTGGGTTGCCACAATTGCGACTTGAATTTGAAAAGGATACCATTGTGGTGGATCCGAACAATCCCGCTCCAGTTGAAATCAATGCATGGTTAAGGGTGGGCAGCCCCAGTCAGCCCGCATACGGACTTTATGGTTTGGCGTTTGCCCTTCGGTATCCTGAATATGTGTACCATAACCCCGATGCCGATTATGACAGTGACTTTTTTGGCTCTACAAACCACTTGCTTTGGCTTTCAAAGGACTTGCACGAACGTTCTCAATTAGACATTGGCTTGACTCGAAAGAACGGGCTTGCGGTCAATGGATATGGCCGAATAGCAAACCTTACTTTCCGTACGGATGTCATCATCATCATTGACGTTATTGCTCGTGGAGAAAACAAAACCATTCCTTTCGTCGTGCCCATCCGGGGCTTGAGAGCCATTGATAAAAACGGCAACAAGTTTGAAATATCGGCACCTGTGGCACAAGACACCCTTTGGATAAAAACACTCGAAACCACGGGTACGCAAGAAGAAATACTCCAATCCAAGGTTCTGCTCAGTCCAAATCCCGCTACTGATGCAGTCGAACTTTACACCTCCGATCTCCACGTGGTGTCCATTGAAGTGCTGAACAGCCTAGGGCAAAAAGTGCGCGAAATACAGCCTTCAGGTACGCGCAATACCCATTTGGAAGTGTCGGATTGGGCAAGCGGAGTGTACACCCTGCAAATTCGTTCGGAAGAAGGGGTGGTGGAGAAGAAGCTGGTGGTGCGGTAGGGCAATTGCGATT
>JACMMM010000327.1 GCA_014379065.1 Saprospiraceae bacterium | reverse complement strand
CGGACTTATGTGTCCTTATGTGCCTTATGTGTTTAAATACGCTTTATGTGTTTATTAAAACTGTGTGTTAAATAATCACCTAAGTTCTTCTATGAATAAACTTTCACAAGAATTCCAGTTCTTCCGCTCCCATCCCCTCGGGATGCGCACCCTCCTGCTCACCAATCTCATTTACGCCTTGGTGATGCCCATTGTTGAGCTCTTTGTCGGGGCATATATCATGCGCAATTCGGAAGACATCAGTCTGGTGGTCATATTCCAATTGGCGGTGTACACGGGTATTCCCCTGACCTTCCTGATCAACGGCTATTTGTTGAATCATTTCCCGATTGCACGGCTGTATTCACTGGGGATGCTGTTAAGTGGGGTATCCATGTTTGCCATGATGTCACTGGACAATCTCGATACTATGGGCGTGTTTATCGCAGGGTTGATCATGGGCTTATCTTATGGTTTTTTCTGGGCAAACCGCGATTTTTTGGCGCTCAACACAACCAAGGACGACAACCGAAACTATTACTATGGCATCGAAACCTTTTTTTATACCATTACAGGTATCGTCGTGCCACTGGCTGCCGGGGCGTTTATCGCGGCTACCGATAAAAACGGCTGGTTCGGCGGCAATGTCAATGTGGCCTACCATGGTCTGACGATCGGGGTATTCGCGCTGTCGGTTTTAGCCTCGATCCTGGTACATCGGGGCAAGTTTCAAAACCCTAAGCGAGCGCCTTTCCTGTTTCTAAAATTCGACAGGCTTTGGAATAAAATGCTCGGCCTAGCCTCCCTCAAAGGCGTGGCCCAAGGCTATATTGTGACGGCGCCGACCATGTTGATTTTGTCTCTGGTAGGAAAGGAAGGCTCACTCGGACTGATCACGAGTATCGGGGCGGCATTGTCGGCAGTTTTGCTCTACGTTTTAGGACGGATCACCGGGCCACAACATCGACTGTTGATTTACGGAATTGGCTGTGGACTCTTCGTATTGGGTGCGCTGTTCAATGCCGGGTTGTACTCAGCAGAAGGCGTAATTCTGTTTATGTTGTGCCTGCTTTTTGCCCGCCCATTGCTCGATATTGCTTATTTCCCAATCCAGTTAAAAGTGATTGACGTGGTGGCCGAAAAAGAGGGCCGCAATGAGTTCGCCTACATTTTTAACCATGAATTGGGTCTGTACCTCGGTCGCCTGCTCGGTTGTGGGCTGTTCATCGTACTGGCTCGATATGTGAGTGAATATGTGGCGTTGCGGTATGCACTTTTGGTGATTGCATCAGTGCAATTTCTGGGCTATTTTGCTATGAAAGGGATTGTACGGGATTTGGGCAAACGATCATCACCTGAAACCTCGTAGGTTTTTAAAAACCTACGAGGTTTGCAAATAGAAACAAATGCGCGTTTTCAACATCGGGATCATCGGTTACGGCGGCTTCGGCAAATTCCTGCACAACGCATGGGAGCCACTCGAAAACGTTCGCGTGGTAGCGGTCGCCGACCAAAACGCAGCAGCACTGCAAGTTCAGCACGGTGTAAAAACCTTCAGCGACTGGCGGGATCTCCTCCGCGAAAAAGACATTGACGCAATCGCCATCGTCACCGAACCCGCCACACATGAAGAAATCGCCACGGCCTGTATGGAAGCCGGCAAACACGTGCTTATCGAAAAACCGCTCGCCATTTCCCTCACCGATGCTGAAAAAATCATACAGACACGCGACCGAATGGGAACGGTGGCGGCCATTGATTTTATCATGCGCTTCAATCCACTTTTGCAAGCAATTCAGAGCTTTACGCAACTGGGAGTTTTTGGAAAATTGCGCCGGGCAGATGTCGAAAACTACGCCCAAGACGAGCAACTCCCGCCCGAACATTGGTTTTGGCACCCCGAGCGTTCTGGCGGCATCTTGATTGAACACGCCGTACATTTCATTGACCTCGTCCACTTTTTCGCTCCGGCTAAAATCCTGAAAGTGAATGGTTTGAAACATAACCGAAACCCACAACAAGAAGATCAGGTCATGGCAAATGTGTTGTACGAAGGCGGCTTGATTGCCACACATTACCACTCCTTTGCCCGCCCGGGATTCTTCGAAACGACTAAAATCAAACTCGCCTACGACCTAGCCGATATTGAATTGCAGGGCTGGATTCCTTTAGGTGGAACGTTAAAGGCACTCGTTAATCGACAGACCAAACAAGCCCTGCTCGACAGCCCATTTTTTGAATTGGATGATTCAACCGCTATCGAAAATGCCTCTGACGAATCAAGGCCAAAAGGCTGGGGTGTTTCTGAAATTCCCGGGAGTTCAAACCGAAATACGGTTCGTTCCGGTGGCATTGTTTACGAGGTCAATGAAATCGTAAGCGGCAATTTCCAGATGAAGCAATCCAAACAGGAGGTTTATGCCGACTGCGTCCGGGCTTCCTTGCTGGATGTGCTGAATAAAATCGAAAACCCTGAGTGTCACCTTACGGCTTCGTTGGAGACTGGGCTTGAAAGTTTGAAAGTTGCCGTGTTGGCCACGGCATCAGCGAGGCAAAGCATCGCTTCGACTATGGCTGTTTCAGCGGGAGAATAATGTGGAAAGCGGTGCCGTTTCCTTTTTCGCTGATGGCATAAATCGCTCCGCCATGGTTTTTAACGACGGCCCGGCAAAGCGCCAGCCCAATGCCCGTGCCTTCGTACTCTTTCTTTCCGTGCAAGCGCTGAAAAATGGCAAAAATCTTGTCCGCAAATTCCGGCTCGAACCCAATTCCATTGTCGCGTACGATGATCTCTGTATAGGCTTTCGGGTCAATGGCATTGACATATTTGCGTATATCTTCAGCAGTAGGAATCTGGGAAGAGATAGTGATATAGGGCGGATTATTGGCCATCGAGAATTTTAGCGAATTGCTGATCAGGTTATGGAACAACTGTTTCATTTGCAGGGAAATGGCTTCAATCGTGGGCAAAACTCCGATCGTAATCACTGCATTCTTTTGGGTAATAGCAAGGTCAAAATCCTGCAAATTGCTGTGTATTATGTCATTCAGTTGGACTGGCGTAAACGTTTTTTCTTGGCGGGTGATCCGGGCAAAATTTAGCAGGTCGTCAATAAGCCTGCTCATGCGTTGTGCGGAGCGATCCATGGCGTCCAGGTATTCACCGGCTTCCTCATCCAACTTGTCCTTTTGTCGTTTTTGCAACCGGTCGGAAAAAGTGAGGATCTTGCGCAGCGGCTCCTGCAAGTCGTGGCTGGCTACAAAAGCGAAGTTTTGGAGTTCTTCATTGGAACGCTCGAGCAGGAGATTCACTTCTACCAGCTCTTGGGTGCGCTCTTTTACGCGCCTATCCAGTTCCTCGTTCAACATCTTTTGACTATGGATATCGGTGCCGTAACCAATGTAGCCTTTGAATTCGCCCAGAAGCGAGAAAACAGGCTTGCCCATTTCCATCATCCAACGGTATTCCCCATCTTTCCGCCGCAAGCGGTATTCCAGTTGAAATGGGTTTCGAGCCTCAAAGCTGGCGCTATAACTGTCCAAATAAAGCGCTGAATCATCGTAGTGAACGCTTTCAACCCAACCTTGCCCAGATTCCTGCTCAACCGTTCGGCCTGTAAATTCCAGCCAGGTCTTATTAAAAAAAGTGCAATTTTTATCTGAATCTGCTACCCAGATCATCACCGAAGCATTGTTAGCCATAGCTTCGAAGACTTCCAACTGTAGCGCCCGCCGGTTGGCTGTCATATCTTCTATGGCCAGCACGATCAAATCCTCCTGGTTCATCCGTTGTACGAGCTTATGGGCATTCAGCACCATGATCTTTTCGCCTATATTGGGAAAACTATGTACCACTTCAAACCCGTAGAAATGGTCCTTCGTCAAGAGAATTTCTTCGAGCAATGTGCGCAGCTTTGGGATGTCCCATTGCCGGTTGCCCAGCGCATAGATCAACCGCCCTACTGTTTCTTTTTCCGTGACTTGATAGGTATTGTAGAAGGTCTTGTTGGCCAACTTCACGCGCAGGTCCTGGTCCAGCACCACCACGGACTCTCGGATGGTGTCAAAAATTGCCTCAGAGAACTCCTCGGTTTCGGACAGTTGCAGGTTGCGCACCTGCAATTCCTGGTTGGTGGCCATCAACTCTTCATTGGTGGCTTCCAGCTCTTCTTTACTGGTTTCCATCTCTTCGTTCAGGCTCTGCAATTCCTCGTTGCTGGCCACGATCTCTTCATTTGCCGATTGGAGTTCCTCGTTGCTGGTTTCCTGTTCCTCCGTTATGGAGCGCATATCCTCGCGCAGAGCGGCCAATTCTGCATCCAGTTGCGCAATCTGCTTGGTTCTGGTCTTGTTCGTTTGGGATTCTGTGGATGAAGCGATGACTTGTTCGGTAAATAAAACCAGAAAAAGCCGCTCCTCGCCCTCGCTTTTAAGGGGCACGATGTCAATACAAACCAGGTAGTCCTTGTCTTTAACCCGCATGGGCAGGCCGGTTTTTTTGATGGGCTGTCCTGTTTTGCCACACTTATGCACGGCGTTGCGTAGCTCAAACACCAGTTCCGGGCGGGCCATTTTGAGCAGGTTCAGCGTGGCTTTGCCGGAAGCCGGCTCCAGGAACAGACCCGTAAAACCCCGAAACTGCAAAATCTCCATTTCCTGATTGACTACCACAGTGGGCGGCACAAATTGCTGAAGCAATAACTCGTCTACAGTCTTTTCGAGTGTATTCTCTGGTGTAGCAGGTTTGTAAGCTGGTTTTTGGGATATGGATCTGTCCGTTAATTCCATCTGCGGCAAACGGCGGTTCATTTCAGAAATCGCCAAACTGGATACTGTGTTTTTGCGGGTATATATTTTGTATTTCCGATTCAGCTGGGTGAATATCAGGGAAGTACCGATGCTTTCCGATTTGCCCAGAATCAGGTGACCGTTGGGGCGCAGGGAATAGTGAAAGGTGGCAACTATTTTCTTTTGCAATAACGGGCTTAAATAGATGAACAGGTTGCAGCAGCTGATAAGGTCAAGCCGGGGGAAAGGAGGATCCTTAAAGAGGTTGTGCGGGGCGAACACACAACGGTCGCGAATGGGCTTGGCGATACGGTATTGGCCGTTCACCTTGGTGAAAAATCGTTGAAGGCGCTGGGGTGATACATTGCCGAGATCGCTTGCGGTGTAAAGCCCCAACCGTGCCTTGGAAATCACCATATCGCTCAGGTCGGTGGCAAAAATCTGGACGGCTGTCTGGTTGGCCTTTGATCCTAGTATTTCGGCGAATAGGATGGCCAGGGAGTAAGCCTCTTCTCCTGTGGAGCAGCCCGGCACCCAGATGCGGATGGAATCATTGGGCGACTTGGACTTGAGCAAATCAGGCAGCAGCGTCTTTTTCAGGTATTCCAGCGTCTCAGGATCGCGGAAGAAGCTGGTGACATTGATGAGCAGATCATTGTACAAAAGACCAGATTCTGTAGCATGTTGCCTCAAATAATCCAGATATTTTGACAGGGTGTCCACCTTGTTCAGCAGCATTCTTCGGGTAATGCGCCGCTTGATAGTGTTCATTTTGTAATGGCTGAAATCAACACCACTGGAATTTTTCAGCAATTGCAGGATAGATTTCAGGTCAAGATTTTCGTCAAGCAATTCATTTTCAGGGCCTTCCTCCAGAATGATCTGCTGTATGCTAGGCACCTGCTGGCTAAACCGCTCCAATTCGTCGGCTATTTTATCCGGGGAAAGCACCAGATCTACCACCTCCTGATTGATGGCCGATTGAGGCATGCCTTGAAATTTCGCTGAGTAGTCCTGAGCAATCGTAATACCCCCTGCGCCTTTGATAGCTTTCAGCCCTACAGTACCATCACTTCCTGTTCCAGACAGCACTACCGCGATACTGCCTTCTTTTTGCCTTTCTGACAGTGAGATGAAGAACTGGTCGACTGGCATGGGTATTGTAGGCCGCTTTTCTCGGGGGTCGAGGGTTAGTACCCCGTCAATGCTTTCCATAGATTTATTGGGCGGGATCACATATACATTATTCGCTTCCACTTTCATCAGGTGGGTCGCCTCCTGCACCTGCATAGTGGTTTGACGACCCAAAATGGAGGAGAGCATACTGGCATGGTCGGGGTCCAGATGCTGAATATATACGAAGGCCATCCCGGTGGTTGGCGACAAATGTTTGAGCAATTGAGTCATTGCCTCCAACCCACCTGCAGAAGCCCCGATGGCCACTATGGGGACCGGCTTATTGACAGGGTCGGGTTTGTCCGCTAAATTAGTGTCTGGTCTCTGTTTCATGATCTGACTTTTGCTAACATCCTGCGAAGGTGAAAATATTTGAGCATCTTTGTGGGTTAAAATCTCTTACTTCAGACCTTTAAGGATGAAAAATTGCTGAAGGCTTATTCCTTTTTATATCCATCACTGGCCTCAACATCCAACATGCCGATCATAAATGGCTGGGAATGCCTGCAAACTATTATGGATTCAAAAAAACCTGTGCCACATCCCGGTTATTATCTATACTCGGATGGACTCCAATTCATTTTCTAAAAAGTCCGGCAGGCTGCAAACTTTCAATTTGTCTTTAAAATAATAAGGCAAACCTGAAGGCACAATAATGTATTGATGGGTCGGTTTCAAATCGTCCATGCTTTGATAAAAGCCTTTTGCGATTACCGGGGCTGTTGAATATTTGATTTCTACGCAAGTCATAACGCCATTCGGGCTAATGAGTACCAAATCCGTTTCGGCACCCGATACCGTCCGATAATAATAAAACTGCCAGGATTCATCCAATGCCCGTCGAATTTGTTCTATAACATACCCTTCCCAAGATGCGCCAATGAGTGGGTTGCCCTGAAGCGCTTCAAAACTGGGAATGGTAGATAACTGATGCAGAAGCCCCGTATCCCGAAAGTAAATTTTAGGTGATTTGACAAGCCTTTTGCCCACATTGACATAATATGGTTCTAGTCGGTGGATTAAAAAACCGCCTTCCAGCAAATCCAGGTATTTTGTCGCGGTAGGACTGGAAATCCCCAAAGCTTGCGAGAGGGAACTGGCATTTTGTAGTTGCCCGTGTACATGAGCCACCATGCGGTACAGTTTGGACATCGTTTGTACGCTGATTTCGTATCCCATGGCTTTTAGGTCCTTTTCCATGAAGGTACTGGCAAAATTGCGGAGCCAGGTATTTGCTACCTCGTCCGACGGTGCAAGTAGTGCATTGGGAAAGCCACCTCTGAACCAGTGCTCAGTCATGGTTATATCCGTCGCCCGGATTTCGGAGAGGGATAGCGGAGCCAGCTCGTTGTATGCGATGCGTCCTGCGAGGGTTTCTGAACTCTGTCGAATGATTACCGGAGAAGCCGATCCCAAAATTAAGAATCGGGCTGGTACCCGAGCTTGGTCAATCAAAGCGCGAAGCAAGGGAAACAAGCGTGGCATGAGTTGAATTTCATCAATAATGACGCATTTGTCTTGATGAGATTGAAGATACGATTGAGCATTTTGAAGGCGGATGAGGTCTTCGTCCAACTCTAAATCCAGATAAATGCTTGGCTTTTCGAGCTGCTTTTGGAGTGTTTTTGCTAAAGTAGTTTTACCCACTTGGCGTGGACCGATAATTCCGATGGCTGGAAAATATCGCATATTCTTTGTGACTTCTGCGGCTATTTTTCGATCAATAATCATTTATCCTTGTAAATTTAAAAACAAATTTTAAATTTACAAGGACAAAAATACAAAAATGAACAGATTTTTCTTTATTATTTTAGTCTTCCTGACCGCCTGCGCACCCCAGCCCAGCTTTACCCCCACGGCAGCGCCCGCGGCCCAACAGGCCATTCCCCGCGTTGAAAAAATGCCCAACCGGCCGAAGCCTTATGCTTTCAAAGATTGGAAAAAAACTGCGCAGGAATTCGATCAATATGTATTTGATTTCTCTCAAAAAGGAGATTTCCTTCCGCTCATTTGGTGGGACAAAACCGGGCGGAATTTTCCGGAAACCACCTTTGGGATTTACACTGCCCTCGGCGATGTCCGAATGGGCGGTGCCGTCAACAACGGTGAAAACCACGAAGCGCTCGGTGCTTTGGGTGCCGTGCTCGGCGCGAGCTTGGTGGGCATAGATAAAAGCAAACAGGACGGCCACGATTATGTGGGGATGTTGCGCAACTACTTCAACCGCGACAACGGCTGGAATGTCATCATGAATTTCACGAACAAGGGCGCGCACATCGGCGGCGGTTACGGAAACGATTTTTGGTACGAAATCCATAACAATGTCTTGTTTTATAGCGTCGCCGATTTGTATCCAAAGGAGAAAGGTTTCGAGGAAATTCAACGTACCATCGCCGACCAATTTTACCGTTCAGATTCCGTGATGGGCAGCAATTACAGTTATTCATTTTTTGATTTCAAAAACATGACAGGCGGCAAAAGCCACATTCCTACACAGGAAGATGTGGCGGGCGG
>JACMMM010000002.1 GCA_014379065.1 Saprospiraceae bacterium | reverse complement strand
CGCGGGGACATTTTTGATTTGTTGGATGGGTATGTCAATGCGACCCATTTGTACGCGCTCTTCCACGCGTTCGTAGCGTTGGCCCACAACCTCCACTTCTTTCAGCACGGAGTTTTCCCCCATGCCCACATTTTGCACCACATTTTTTTGCAACAAAACACTGAATGCTTCAGGTTTGTAACCAATGTAGGTAATCGCAATAATGGCTGAATCAGAAGGCAAGGTGAGGCTGTAAAAGCCAAAAGTGTTTGTCACAGTTCCTTTTCCACTTTTCAAGTCGCGTATCGTAGCGCCGATGAGGTGTTCACCACTGGCACGGTCGGTTATTGTGCCGCTAATGGTGTAGCGCGTTTGGGCAAACGTTGGGAAAGAAATAAGGAGTTGTAAAAATAAGGGCAGCAGCAAAGGCCAGCCGACCCGTTTGGACGGAGGGTAAAGGTGCTTTTTCAACATAGGATAAGTAGTGATTGGTTAATTCGCCTCAAAGGACGCGATGTGCCTTTGATGGGTTGGGCAAGGGATAGCGTATTTGTGTTTTTCTTAACCTCATTCAATAAAAAGCCGCCCGTTCGGAGTCATTCCGAACGGGCGGCTGCAAGATCAAACATGGCTTAAATCCTGTTTATCCTGTTTATCCTGTCAAAACTTTTTTTGTCAAAACGCCCGATTCGCATCAAACTGCTCGAGATAATCCGCCACGCGGCGCAGGAACGAACCGCCCAACATCCCGTCCACCACGCGGTGATCGTAAGAAAGCGATAGGAACATCATCTGTCGCACCGCGATTACATCGCCATATTCTGTTTCGAGCACAGCGGGTTTTTTGCGGATAGCGCCCATGGCCATGATCGCCACTTGCGGCTGGTTGATGATGGGGGTGCCCATTACATTGCCAAACGTACCAACGTTGGTTAAAGTAAACGTTCCACCTTGTATTTCGTCGGGCTTCAACTGGTTTTGACGGGCTCGATTCGCCAAATCGTTCACCTGTTTGGTAAGCCCGGCGAGGTTAAGGAAATCGGCATTTTTAATGACCGGAACGATCAGATTGCCGCTTGGCAACGCGGCTGCCATGCCGATATTGATGTCTTTTTTAAGGATGATTTTCGTGCCGTCCACGGACACATTTATCATCGGGAAATCACGAATAGCACGTGCCACTGCTTCCACAAAAATGGGCGTGAACGTAATGTTTTCGCCGTATTGCTTTTTGAATTGGTCTTTCACACGATTGCGCCAGTTGACCATGTTGGTCACGTCGGCTTCCACAAAGGAGGTAACATGCGGGCTAGTATGCTTGCTCATCACCATGTGGTCGGCGATGAGTCGGCGCATCCGATCCATTTCGATGATTTCGACGTTGCCTCCGATGCTGGACATTGGACTTTGGACGTTGGACTCTGGACGTTGGACGTTGGACGGCTGCACACTGCTACTGCCTACTGCGCCCTGCGAACTGCCCCGGTTGGCAACATAAGCCAAAATATCCTTTTTCGTCACCCGGCCTTCTTGTCCTGAACCAGAAAGCGCATCCAGTTCCGATTGTGCGATGCCCTCCTGTTTTGCAATCGTACGCACAAGCGGGGAGTAAAAGCGGCCTTCACCGGATTTTAGACTTTGGACGTTGGATGTTGGACTTGAAGCACTCGATGGCTGCGCCGGAACGTAAGGCACTTCGACTGCTTTAGCACTACTGCTGTCCACGGCCGACTGCGAACTGCTACTGCCGCTGCCAACTGACCCTGTCCCTGTTTCAAGAATAGCAATGGCCTTATTGATCGCTACCACATCATTCTCCTGAAAAAGGATTTCTACAAGCACCCCGGCCACGGGCGAGGGCACTTCAGAGTCAACCTTGTCAGTAGCGATGTCGAGCACTGGTTCGTCCAGTTCGACGGTGTCGCCAATTTTTTTGCGCCATTTGAGGATGGTGGCCTCCATGATGCTTTCGCCCATTTTGGGCATTACAAGTTCTACGCGAGCCATGTGTGAGCGTGGTGAGAAATTGACCGACGCAAGCCTGAAGCCTGGGCGATCATTTTTGTTTTTTAATAAATTTGGTCAAAGTGCGCCTCCGCCTGCCGAGTCTTGACACAAAACAAGGCTACAGCGGCTAAAGTGGCGGCAAAGGTAGCAATTGTCATGCTCTCCATTCCCCTAGCTGAAGGTCCGCTGACTCAAATTCCATGCTATCTCCAAATTTTCAATTTTTGTGTGCATTTTTGCGCATCCAAACAAGCATTTTTACACTCAATAATTTGACAGACAATGGCTTTTGAAGTAGAAGGCAAACTCCACCGCGTCTTCCCGACCGAACAAAAATCGGCCAACTTCGCAGCACGCGAGTTCGTGCTCGAAATACCAGACGGCAATTACCCCCAACTCATTAAATTTCAGGCCGTGCAAGATCGCTGCGGCATTCTGGACACCTTCAACGAAGGGGATCAGGTGCGCGTGTCATTCGACCTGCGTGGACGCGAATGGAACGGCAAGTACATGACCAACCTCAATGCTTGGCGAATGGAAGCTGGCGGTGGCGAAAGCCAACCCGTTCAATCCCAAACTTCCAGCCGTGCCAAAGCAGCGCCAGCCGGAGAGAATTTCCCCGCTGACCCATTCCCGAACTATTCAGAAGCGCCTCCTATCAGCACCGATGATTTGCCATTTTAATCTCTAATAAATGGCTGCTTACCGTTTTCTGCTTTGGGCAATTTTGCCCTTTTGCTTCCTGGTCAACGCCTCGGCGCAAGCGCCTGTAATGACTACTATCGGGTGTCGTTGGCAGGATTCTTTTGTGGAATGGGAAATTTTTTCCAGCCTCAAAAAAGCAGATTTGCAGGAAGACGAAGCGCTGGAAGAGGAGTATTACGGCGAACTCAAACTCCGCTGGCTAAACGTCCGGGACGACTGGTCGGAGTGGGATTACGAACTCGGCGGCCAGCGCGGCACCGTCCGACAAAAATGGAAAGATGACCCCCAACAATGGGAACTCCGCAGCTACACAGGGGCAGTGATTACCATGCGTACAGCCTGGAACGGCGACTTCAAAGAGTGGCGCGTGTCGGACAATTCTATTACCCTCAATATCAAAAGCAAATGGACCAACCAACTCGATGAGTGGCAAGTCCAAGATGCCAACTACGGGAATTTCTACCTATATACACTTCGCACCCGAGATCCACGCGACTGGGCCATTGAGGATAATTTAGACCTAGCCATTTCTGAAGAAATGAAGCTGGCAATGATTTTTCTCGTCATTTTCAACAGCTCGCCGAAGATGTAACCCCATCACCAAATCACCCGTTACACAAATCACCGCTCCATGTCCGAACTCCGCCGCTCGCTTTCGCTTTATGGCCTCACGATGATCGCCATCGGCTGCACCATTGGCAGCGGTATTTTCCGAACACCCGGTAACGTTGCCGCTCAGGTTCATTTGCCCGAATATGTCATCGGGTTGTGGGTCTTGGGCGGTGTGGTAGCCTTGGCGGGCGCACTTACGTTCGCTGAAATGGGCGGGATGTTTCCCGGCGCGGGCGGACTTTATGTATACCTGCGGGAGGCCTATGGCGATGTGGTCGGGTTTCTCTATGGTTGGTTTATCCTTTTTTGCAGCACGGCAGGTGCCATTGCGGCGCTGGCATTGGTGTGTTCAGAGCATTTATGCTACCTCTACGGAACAGGGCGAGACAGTGCTTGGGAATTACCGTTGGCAGCCGGGATCATTATTATCCTCACCATTGTCAACCTATTTGGGGTGCAAATCGGGGAGTGGATTGCCAATTTGTTTGGCGGGGCTAAACTCGTCGGTCTGGCGATGATTATCGGCGCTGGATGGTTTTTTGCCAACCCGCAAGCGGAGGCCGCGAACGCCACCAGCAGTTTTGCCAATACCCCACCCGACAATCTGATGAGCGCTTTTGCGCTGGGCTTCATTGGCGTATTGTGGAGTTACGGCGGCTGGCAACACGCTTCTTATATGGCCGGTGAAACTAAGAACCCCCAGCGTACCGTGCCGCGAGCCATGATTTTGGGGGCAATCGTCATAACGCTCGTATATGTATTGGCAAACGTGGCCTATATGCGTCTGCTTCCCGTGGAACAAATCGCTAACTCCAAGACAGTAGCCGCTAATGCGATGAATACTGTGACCACCTGGGGCGGCACCTTGATGGCTTTGCTCATTGCGCTAAGCACCTTTGGCAGTATCGGCGTTTATTCCGTCACTGCGCCCAGGATGTATTATGCCATGGCAAAAGACGGCGTTTTCTTTTCCAAGCTCGCCGAGGTTCATCCAAAGTGGCGCACACCTATGTGGGCCATGCTCATTCAAAGCGTTTGGGCGTTGTTCCTGCTTTTTTTCTGGGGCACTTTCAATGACCTGATTGAGTACGTTACTTTTCTCGATTGGATTGGGCTGATGCTGGTGGGGACGACCATTTTTGTTTTTCGTAAAAAACGGCCCGATGCAGAACGCAGTTACCGCACCACACTGTACCCGCTCACGCCGATTGTTTTTGTCGGCATTTGCGCGTGGTTTGTGTGCTTTAATATCGTGGGAAGCTGGGAAAAAGCGCTTGCTGGGCTGGTCGTAGTGGTAGCGGGACTTTTGGCGTATTGGTTGTTTTTTCAGAAGAAAACGAGGAGGTGATAAATATCCAATATCCAACAAGGAATTTCCAATGTCCAAGTAAGCTCCGAGCTTGGTATTTGTTAATATTCATTGTCGAGATGCCAATGTGAGTGACTGAGCCCAACGCCTACTTGGACATTGGAAATTCCTTGTTGGATATTGGATATTCCCTTGGATATTCCCTTGGATATTGGATATTTTTCACCGAACCAACTCAAACTCCCCCTCCTTAACATCCCTGGAATTTCCGCCCACAAAAACCTTGAATTTTCCGGGATCGGCTTTCCATTTCAGTTCGTTGTTCCAGTATGAAAGGTCTTTTTCAGAAAGCCTGAACGTTACAACACGACTTTCGCCAGCCGCGAGCTTTATCTTTTCAAAACCTTTTAGCTCCTTTACTGGGCGGGCAATATCTGCCGCCAAATCGCGGGTGTAGCATTGTACAATTTCTTCTCCTGCTTGGTCGCCGACATTGGTCACGGTGACGGAAACCTCCACCGTTTCACCCATCTTGTATTGCGATTTGCTGATCTTAAGGTCTGAATACGAGTACTTTGTGTAACTCAATCCAAATCCAAACGGGTAGGCCGGGCTGGTGGGTGAATCAAGATAACCGCTCGTCCACATTTGACCTTGCTGCTGTTGCGGGCGACCGGTGTTGAGCTGGTTGTAGTAAATCGGAACCTGACCCAGCGAGCGCGGGAACGTAACGGGGAGTTTGCCCGAGGGGTTCACTTTTCCCGTGAGCACATCCGCAAGCGCATTTCCTGTTTCAAAACCAGGTTGCCAAGCGACGAGAATGGCTGGTATATTTTGATTGGCCCATTCAAATACTAAAGGCCGACTGTTGAACAGCACCATTACCGTAGGTTTGCTCAATCGGCCCACGATACTCAAGATAAGGTCTTGCTTCCTCGGCAGTTCCAGACTAGCCACACAGCGACTTTCGCCGCAATCAAGTCCGCGCTCGCCCACACAGGCAATCACGATGTCAGCCTCCCGCGCGGCATTGATGGCCGTGGAATAATCCTTTTCTGTACAGGTGGCATCGAGGCAGATTTCTGTCACGGTGACTTCGAACCCAAGTTTTTCAAGCGCTGGCTTAAGTGCTTGAGCCGGGCGAACCACTTTGGTGGAATCATACGCCCGCATCCCCAGACCCAGCGTCCAAAAACTCATATAGTCCTTGTCTCCTTTGCTGTCGGCATAAGGGCCAATAATGGCAATTTTTTTAAATCGGCTGCCTTCCGTGAGTGGCAGAAGGCCTCCATCGTTTTTAAGCAATACCATACTTTTCGCTGCGGCTTCTCGGGCGACTTGGCGGTATTCTGGTTTTTCCAAGGTCTCGTCGTGGCGTTTCTGGTTCAGGTATCGGAAAGGATCGTCGAAAAGACCAAGGGAGAATTTGAAGCGCAACACGCGACGCACCGCCTCGTCTATTTGGGCTTGTGTGACGCGGCCACTTTCTAGCGCCTTTTTCAGGCCGCGCTGGAAAGTGCCGCCCGCCATATCCATATCACTGCCTGCTGAAAGGCATTTGACGGAAGCATCTATGTCGTCTTCTGCTGCACCGTGTACAATGGTTTCGCCAAAAGAATTCCAATCACTGACCACCATACCTTTCCAGCCCCATTCGCCGCGTAAAATATTAGTGATCAGGTTTTTGTTCATGCTGGCAGGAACACCATTGAGCGTATTGAAGGCATTCATAAAAGTGGCCGAACCCGCATCGGCAGCGGCCTGAAAGGGGGGAAGTACAATTTCGTGGAGACGCTGATCACTCATATCTACGGTGTTGTAGTCGCGCCCGGCCTCTGTAAAGCCGTAACCTGCGAAGTGTTTGGTACAAGCTGCAACCGTGTTTTTTGCAGCCAAATCGTCCCCTTGAAACCCGCGGACTCGAGCTTCCGCCACACGGCTACCGAGGTAAGGATCTTCGCCTGCGCCCTCCATCACGCGCCCCCAACGCGGATCGCGCGACACGTCTACCATCGGAGAAAAAGTCCAATTCTGACCATCGGCGCTGGCTTCTTCTGCGGCGATGCGCTCAATGCGCTCAATGAGACCCATGTCCCAACTGGCAGCCTGCGCCAGTGGAATGGGGAAAATGGTTTTGTAGCCGTGGATGACATCGAAACCAAAAACAAGCGGGATTCCGAGGCGCGCTTCGCTGACGGCTACACGCTGCATGATGATCTTGTTTTGGAAATTGGTGTGCGAAAGCAGCGAGCCAATTTTACCGGTGCGTATTTGGGAAAGGAGATCGTCTTTTTTGACGTCAGTGCCCGTACTTATATCGCCCGGCACTTGATTCAGTTGGCCTATCTTTTCATCGAGCGTCATTTTGGCGAGCAGGGTTTCCACGCGGCTTTCGATGTTTTGCACAGAAGTTTTTTGTGCAAAAACGGTTGAAAAAGACAGCGTTAAGCAAAGGGCTAGGAGCGTAATCGGTATGCGAAATTTGTTCATCAAGAAAAAGTTTGGGCAAAAATAGAAAAGGAATGCAGACGATAGTGAAATGGGGGTGGAGACTGGTATTTCTTACTTGATTTTGCACTATGCTGTAAAATGTCCCCGCCTTTCCGACTTTTGCCCCTCAAATCCGTCGCTTCACCAACGAACAAGTAAAATATGCAACCAACACTTTTGATTATGGCCGCTGGCATCGGCTCGCGCTATGGCGGGTTGAAACAAGTAGACGGCATAGGCCCCGGCGGCGAGGCTATATTGGAATATTCTGTGCATTATGCGATTCAGGCGGGGTTCGGTAAAGTCGTTTTTGTGATTCGGAAAGAGATCGAAGCGGCTTTCCGCGAAAAAGTTGGCCATCGAGTGGAGTCCAAAATCCGAACAGAATACGCCTTTCAAGAATATGATTCCTGCCTTGATTGGCTAGCTGAAAAACCCCAGCGCGAAAAACCTTGGGGCACTGGCCATGCCATTCTTTGCGCCAAACACCTGCTGAATGAACCGTTCGCCACGGTCAACGCTGATGATTTTTATGGCGAAGACGCCTTCCAGAATCTCAGTGATTTCTTGCAAAACCATTGTTCTCCCAAGGAGTACGGCATGGTGGCCTACCAACTGGGCAATACCCTGTCAGAAAACGGTGCGGTATCGCGCGGGGTTTGTTCCTTAGACGGCAATGAATTTTTAAGCGGAGTGACCGAGCGCTCCAAAGTTGAGCGCCATATAGATGGCATCCATTTTATGGATGAAACAGGACGACATTTTTTGCCCGACGAAACGCCTGTTTCCATGAATCTGTGGGGGGTACACCATTCGATTTTGAACCATATAGAAGCACAATTTCGCGCTTTCGTACACGCGAACCAGACGAATCCAAAGGCTGAATTTTACATTCCAACCATCATCAACAACCTCGTCGAATCCGGCGATGCTCGTGTCCGAGTACTCCATAGCAATAGTCAATGGTATGGAGTCACCTATCCGGAAGACAAGGCTACCGTTCAGGCGGCATTGGCGGGAATGAAACGAATCGTTTAAACATTAAAACCTCGTAGGTTTTGAAAACCTACGAGGTTTGGCCTCCTTCTAAAGACAGTCCCAGTCATATAATACACGCGAAAAATCCAACGCGGCAAGGTCTTTTTCGCGTATGAAAAAGTGGCCTACCCCCATATCGCCCCACATTAAGTCCATGCGCTCGTCTGAATCGAGTTGTAAAAGCAGGAGCATGGGGTCGTCGGAGCGGCGTGGATCGTCTTGGGTGAAATAGGCATACCCACCAATCTTGTGGCCTTGCGCCCGCACCGATTTTTCCAATTCCCCCATCACGTCCCATTCCTTTTCTCCAAACTGTCGAAAAAACTCGCTTCCGAAGTGCTGGTAAAATTGAAAGTCCGTAATCGGCACGACCTCCTCTGCAAGCCCAAACAGTAGCGGATAACTTTCGTCGGGGTGGTGCGGAAGCAGGGCCTCATCCCAAGTGGTGGTTGGCAATTTTGTTTGCAATAGCGATTCGTTCTCTACTACCTCAGGATGAAAGAGGACTCGAAAAGTGTCGGGGTTTTCGCCGTCATCGAAATCCATGCCGTACAAGTCGTTGTCATGGATGAAAAACTGCAGAATACCTTTTGAAGGGAACAGTGCAAGTGGCGGCACTTCTGCAAAGTTTATTTGAGCGAGGAAAAAAAGCGCCTGATCCTCAGGGCTCATTGGCCACGCCATGTTTTTGGGCAAATACGGTACACCACCCACCTTGCTTTCCCAAAGTTTGGTTTTGCGTGCATCCTGAGAAGTAATCTGAATAAAAGGCTGTCGAGTCTGGATCAATTGATCTCGGAAAGGCTCCAAGGCCTGTGGAAGTTTAATTTGCATGAGGAAAAGCTGCGTTTAGCCCGATTTTAAGGCCAAAAATAGCGTTTTTAAAAACCTTCAAAAAAACTTTTGCAAATGTTTGTTCTTCCTCCGTTTGGATTTCTACCTTTGCCGCCCCAAAAGAAAAAGCACATCAGATACCGCCCTATTTAAGTTGCGGTTTTATGATAAAAGTTCATTGACAAGACTGGAAGGAACAGAAGTAGAAAAGTAAAGGTAATTGAGCCAAACGAGTGGTCCGTAAGGATGCTTGAATGACATTACTTGGTCTAATATGGCCAGGCAAGAGTAGGAAGTGAATAAGGGCGCATGGGGGATGCCTTGGCTCCTGGGGACGACGAAGGACGCGGTAAGCTGCGAAAATGCGCGGGTAGGTGCAAACGACCGATTGATCCGCGCGTGTCCGAATGGGGGAACCCCACAGGTTGAAGACCTGTGAACATACGTAGTCAACCCTCCGAACTGAAACATCTAAGTAGGAGGAGGAAAAGAAAACAAAAGTGATTCCGCAAGTAGTGGCGAGCGAACGCGGAGGAGGCCAAACCAGCGGGCGTGCCCGCTGGGGTTGTAGGGCTGCGACGTGGACGGTTTATGCATAAAAGAACGCTTTGGAAAGAGCGGCCACAGAGGGTGATAGCCCCGTATTTGGAATGCATATTCTACCTAGCAGTACCCTGAGTAGGGCGGGGCCGGAGAAACCCTGTCTGAACCTGGCAGCACCATCTGCCAAGCCTAAATACCACCAGGAGACCGATAGCGAACAAGTACCGTAAGGGAAAGGTGAAAAGAACCTCGAGAAGAGGAGTGAAAAGACCCTGAAACCATGCGCCTACAAGCGGTTGGAGTTCCGAGTTTACTTGGAATGACAGCGTGCCTTTTGCATAATGAGCCTACGAGTTACTCCTCACTGGCACGCCTAAGTTCTTCAGGAACGGAAGCACAGCGAAAGCGAGCCTTAACAGGGCGACTCCGTCAGTGGGGGTAGACGCGAAACCGGGTGATCTACCCATGGGCAGGCTGAAGTCCCGATAGTCTCGGGATGGAGGGCCGAACCCGTAAACGTTGAAAAGT
>JACMMM010000326.1 GCA_014379065.1 Saprospiraceae bacterium | reverse complement strand
CGCAGAAAATAACCGCCACGTCCCGATTTCGGGCCGGGGTAAGGATGAAAACGTGCGGTAAGAGCGCACGATTCCAGCTGGTAACAGCCGGGATGGATAAACCTTGCGGGTTGAAATGCCATGTACACCTTGTTTACCCGCCTTCGCCAAGGCTATGGCGGGTAACCGCGCGGCTCGCGTAGTCCTGACCTCGGTCGGGAGCAAGGGGGGTAGGCAGCGCAGATCCCGACCTCGGTCGGGACCAGATAAATGGCAGAGGTTCCTTGTCATCCTGTAAAGGATCTTGGAATACAGAATCCGGCTTATAGGTCTGCGGTTTTTTTATTTTTTTAGTGGGTTTAGACATTCCCCAAGTCAAACCAGCATCCTTTGTTTATGCCGTTTAAACATTGTCTCCTCATCTTACCCCTCATGGCCTGTTTCCTCTTTTCTTTCAAATCCTCCAAAAAATGCACCCGGGTAGTGTTTTTTGGCGACAGCATCACGGAAGCAGGGGTGCGGCCCGGGGGGTATATCGCGCAAATGCGCGATTCCATCACAGTACAGGGCAAAGCTAGACGCTACGAGCTTCTAGGAGCGGGCATTGGAGGCAACAAAATATACGACCTCTACCTCCGCTTGGAAGACGATGTACTAGCGCTAAAACCTAATGTAGTGGTGTTGTATGTGGGGGTCAACGACGTGTGGCACAAGCAGCTGTTTGGCACGGGCACGGACGCCGATAAATTCCAAAAATTCTATATGGCACTCATTCAAAAATTCCAAAAAAAGGGCATTCGGGTCATCGCCTGCACGCCGGCTTGTATTGGCGAACGTCATTCGGGAGAAAATCAGATGGACAGCGAATTGGACAGGTTTTCTCAAATCATCCGAATGGTAGCAGCAGAGAAAAACATTCCACTCTGCGATTTCCGTCAGGCATTTCTCTACAATTCCGCAATAAACAATCCCGACAACCGCGAAAGCGGAATGCTTACTAGCGACGGGGTTCATCTTAATGAGGAAGGGAATAAATTGGTAGCGGAGATGTTGTTGAAGCATATAACAAGTTAAGGCTTGTCATTTGCCCCTTTCAACTCCTCTTGCATGATTTTCAGGAACTCGTCAAGTTGGGCAAAGTCGCGGGCCGCTGCATCAGGTTTGGCAGGATCAAAGGCATGTGCCTCAAATGCGGCGAGGGTATTGGTCATTTTTTCTAAACGGATTTTGCTCAGCGAGCTTGCATCTCCAGATTCTGCCGTGGCCTTAACGCTCATTTGGTCGGTTTCATCCCGCATAGCGCGGAGGATGTATGCTTCGTAGGCAACGGTTCGGCTGGCGTCTTTTTCCGCAAAAGCTGTTTTGAGTGCGGCAAGCATCCGGGCAAAGCCTTCCACTTCGGCGGTTTCTGTGTGGAGATTGGCATCTGCGGGGCTAAGCTGTTGCACGGTGAGACGGCCATTGGTGTTGGCATCAGTTTGAGCGTTCAAACCATTAAAAAACAAGCATGTAAAAAGGAGAGAGAAAAGAATTCGAAACATCGGAAAGGGAGTTTTTGTGTGGGGTGTACCCAACATGTAAAAATAATGAGCAAAAGTAGTAGGGAGTTTGGACTTTTGGTGTCGAAAATACAATGCGAGTCTCTTTTCCGCAATTTTTTATCAAACCAACACGAACAAGTTTTTCAACTATGAAATCAATCAAAGTCCTCTCCATCTTTCTTGTCGCCCTGTTCTTCTTCTCCTGTTCACCTGCCAGAAAAGCCACCACAGGCGGCGATGACGGCATCCTCGAATTCCAAATCCTCCAGATGAACGACGTGTATGAAATATCTCCCACTGCATCTGACAACATTGGCGGCCTCGCTCGCGTAGCCACCATCCGCAAAGAACTGCTGGCTAAAAATCCCAACACCCTTACCGTCCTTGCTGGTGATTTCATCAGCCCATCCGTCATCGGCACCCTGAAATATGAAGGCAAGCGCATCCGAGGCAAACAAATGGTGGAAACCCTCAACACCCTCGGTCTGGATTGGGTGGTTTTTGGCAATCACGAGTTCGACTACGATGACCTGGCCGATTTGCAAGCGCGGCTTGATGAGTCAAAATTTACTTGGCTTGCTGCCAATGCACGCCTGAAAGCTCCCCTCTCCTCAGGGGGAGGGGCTGGGGGTGGGGTTTGGACGCAACAATTTTTTAAGAACAAAGCGGGTGGGGGAACCGAGATTTGTCCGGACAATAAAGTCATTGCCCTTAAAGATGCTGATGGAACAAGCCTCAACCTTGGTCTGTTCGGGGTACTTGTGAACTCTGGAAAAAAACCTTGGGTCGAGTATTCCGACTGGGCAGAAGCGGCCAAAAAGAACTACGCCGAACTCAAGCCCAAGTGCGACGTGGTATTCGCCCTTACCCACCTTGCCATCGAAGACGACAAAAAACTGGCCGCCATGATTCCACAAATCCCCCTTGTACTGGGTGGCCACGACCACGACAATATGCGTGTGCCCGTCGGCCCCAGCGTGGTGACAAAAGCCGACGCCAATGCTAAAACGGTGTACATCCACACCATTCGCTACGACAAGCGCAAGAAAACTTGTACGGTAAAGTCAGAACTGAAAAAAGTAAATTCCAGCATCGCGGATGAACCTGCCACCGCAGCCGTAGTCGCCAAATGGGAAAAAATCAAAAACGAATCGCTCAGTTCTTCCGGCTTCAACGCCGATGCCGTGGTGACCAAACTTGAAAAGCCACTTGACTGCCGTGAAGCAATCGTCCGGCATTCTCAAGCTCCTGTAGGTGCCATGATCACCGAAGCCATGCTCACAGTATCGCGCACAAAGCCTGAATGCGCCCTGCTCAATAGCGGTTCTATCCGCGTGGACGACGTGCTGAGTGGTACGCTCACCGAACTAGACATTGTGCGGATGCTGCCATTTGGCGGCGGGATCACGGAAGTAGAAATGAAGGGCAGCCTGCTCCGAAAAACCCTCGAAACCGGTCTCACAAACAAGGGCAGTGGCGGCTTTCTACAATTCAGTCGCCTTCGCCGCGACGAGGCTACTGGCAAATGGTTTGTCGGTGCCAATGCTTTGGATGACAACAAATTATACCGCGTTGCGCTCCCCGATTTCTTGCTAACCGGCAATGAAGCGAACATGGGATTCCTCAAAGCTTCGCTCGGTGCCGACGGAAAAAGCGACAATCCCGACATCCCTAAAATCATGAAACCAGACCCCAAGGATAAATCTGATTTGCGCAACGATGTCCGTTTGGCGCTCATCAAATATTTGCGTGGGGAATAACCGCCTCAATAGTTGATGAGGGTTTATGGGGTTTATAAAGGTTTATTATTTGCACTCAAAAAGTGGCAATAATAAACCTTTATAAACCCCATAAACCCTCATCAACTATTGCGAACGCATCATCATTCCTCGTTCACCATTCCTTCAAACTCAGGCAGGATAGGAAAGGGCGCACCAGCGCGGCGGAGATCGCGGAAATCTTTTTGCAGCAAGTCCAGATTATCGTAGCCTCGGGAGTCAGCGTATAATTGGATGAATGATTTGTACAGTTCAATGGCCGCGTTACGGTCTCCGGGTTGATTGCGCAACATGAGCGCATGGGCCACATTGGTTTTCAGGAGTTCTCGATTGCCATAATAAAATTCGTTGGAGTCTTGTTTGCTGAGGAAATCTTCAGCATTGCTAACGTATCGAATGCACGCTTCAAGCGACTCTGGCTTATTCCAGCCCCCTAGCAAAAGGTAATAAGGCAAATTGATGTGTTCGTCAAGCCAAAACCGCGTCCAGGCTTCATCTGCTTTGGGTTGCTCAGAACAGCGCTTTGCGCTTTGCATGGCGGCTGTACTCCAAACAATGACCGAGTCCCACTTGGATTGAGCGGCGAAGTGCTCCGCTTTCGATATTGCAAGCCAATAGTCCGTTTCATCGTTCACCAAGCGTTGGTTTTTGTTATACAAGGCTGACCGAAGCCGCAGCCCAAACGCTTCTATTTGCGCGCGCTTTTCGGGAAATTGTTCGGCCATTCGGCCAATCCAGAAGAGTGCTTCTGCAGTTTGAGACGCTTCGGTAATACCCCCATAATCCAAAAACGCCTGTGTCTCATCATTCTCTAAAACCGCCACATTTGCCAAATAAAGAGTGTTTAAGCCATAAGTGACAAAATAGGTATTGGCCCGCTCAAAAGCATGCCGTGCTTCGGCAGTTTTGCCTTCGAGGAGGTATGCGGAGCCCATTTTCTCGTAGAGCGGTCCAACGAGGTTGTCGTAGTAAATGCGTAAAAGCGAGGTGTCCGATTCATACAATGCCTCTGAAAGTGGTTGGGCTGCTTCGAGGCCCAAGCTAAATTGGGCAAGAGCGTCGGTAGTTTTGCCGGCATCCAAAAGATGCTTGCCCCAAGCAAGGTGGGTGGAGATAAGCAAGGCAAGACGGCTGGTATCAGAGATTTTTTTGAAAGCACCTATTTCTGTGAGCAATTGCGCTGTTTTTTCAAATTGAGGCAAAGCCTCCGGGCTTTTCTGTTCAAAAACGCCCCATTGCCAATGGGCTGTGGCAAGTTCCAGCGTGAGGGTCTCTAACCATCCCTGCCCTGTTAATGGGTTTTGACGAAAAAGATCTTTGGCCTTTTGTTGGGCTTCGTCCAAGAGTTTTGCTTTAGCGGCATAGTGCAGGGTGTTGTCTGCTTTGTCACGTTTTTGGAAAATTTCCCAGCGAGTACGATCTGTGGGCGAGAGATATGAGGAAGAGGGTATGTTTTCTGGACAAAAATTAAAGAATGCCCTGGAAAGACCCACAATGCCGCAAAAACAATTTACTTGTGCAGAATCAATGAGTTCATAGTCGCGCATTTGTGTTAAATCTTTCTCTACGCCGTCAAAAAGCCATCTCCTGTTAGTGGGTAATGGAGTACCATCCTCGTTTGTCAAAAGATATTTTGAATAAATCTTGGATGCCTCAGAAAAATCACGGCGAAGCAACGCCACATGTGCATTTAGGAGCAGTGGCTCGTACGCAAATTCGCGCTTTATAGTCTTAATCAAAGCGGTGGCTTCGCTTAGGTTGCCGCGTAAGAGGAGTTTCCGGGCGTAGTCCTCGTACATGATTTGCATATCAGTCCGCCAGAGTTCCTTGGTATTTTCATTGAGCCGTTCGTATAAATAAAAGGCCCGCTCGCAGTAGTTACGCACCTGTGCGATGTTGTTGCTTTCCACGGCCTGTCCCCTGAAATATCGGAAAAAAGAACGCACCAGGGGGGCATCGCCTGATTCGGCCAAGCGTTCAAAATTGCCTGGGTAATAAAGCGCAGCCTCCAGATTATAGCGAACAATGTGCTCCACGCTGAAGGCCTGAAGCTGTCGGTATTCATCTTGTGCCACCCTCCGAATGTAGCTCGGGTCAAGTGCATAAGCCAGGAGCCGCCCGTCATTGATGGCAATTTGCAACACCGTGCCGCCATGCGAAAACCCTAAAGCGGCTATTTCTACATAACCTTCTATAAGGCCTTTCTCTGGAACGGCTTGGAGTTGGAGCGAAGCTTGACCTGTTTGGAAGTTCCAGAAAATAATTTTTCCCGTCGAATAAGCGGCAGCAAGCAAGTTGCTATTAGGCTGGAAGGCAATTGCTTGCACATTTTCATCAGGCGACGCGCGAATTTTGAGCACCTCGTTTTCGATATTCTTCAAGTCGAAAACGCGGATATCCCCTCCATTGGAAAATGCCGCTTGGTTCCCCTTGTCTTCAATTGCCATGGCGCGCACCGTATATTCATGCATGCGCAAGGCTCGGGGTTTTTCGCCCGTGCGAAACGGTGCCCACACTTTTACACTAGATTGGCCGATCTGGGATTTTCCCGAAGTATGCTGCACTACAAGCAGATTGTCAGTGCCTGGCACAAAGCGCAATTCGCCTATGGGGCCGCCTTCAAACATCTTGCTTGCCACCATCTCGCCCGTTTTCAGCGAGCGAAGCTCCACTTTATTCCAGTTGCTGAGGTACGCCATCAGGTTCCCCTCTTTTGAATCGAAGGCGTAGAGAAAAGGGTCTCCATCGTTTTTGAGCGGGAAGCGCAGCCTTTTGCCATTTGCCAAATGTCTGGCCTCTGCGGAATCGGGCGATACTTGCAACATAACCCATTGGTCTGAAGCCCCGCGCAGCGGCTGACTATAGTTCTTCCAAAAATTGCCGGGTTTATTGGGGACGCTTGTGCTGTAAATCGCAAGCGTGTCGGCAAAAGTGATGAAAATCTTGGTGCCGTCTGGGCTGAAAACCGGTATGTTTTCGGGGTGGCGCGGCAATAGAATTGTCCACACGGTTGCGTCGTTCTTCAATGCCCACACGTTTAAGTTGCCTGAAAAAGAAGTGGCAGCCACCCATCGTGAATCCGGCGAAAAACTGCCTTTCATAAGATCAAAATCGGTGTATTGGGGGATCCTTTGACGCAGCAGTGTGTCGCCCGTTTTTGCATCCAAGAGCCAAAATGCATTGTACTGGTAATTGCCAGTATATTCGCAGGCTAACTGGCCCGTTGAAGCGGATACTGCGAGCGGGCGAAGGTTTTCAAAGGTCTTTATTTTTGCGCCGGGCGATTGGATTTCAAAGGATATGGACCATGTTTGACCAAGAAAGCCCAATACAGCAAACCCTTCGTTTGGGAACAACTGTAGCTGCAGATTATTTTGTTCTGCAAAATCAGGTATGGATATACCTTCAAACGGGATGATCTTTTCTCGCCTCCATGGCTTGCCCGACTCGGCTTTCCCCAATATTTCAATGCGGTCGCGAAACCCAAGCCAGAATTTACCTTCCAAGTATTGCATCGCCAGCAAGCCATCTGGCACACTCGACACAAATTCGCGTGGGACAGCGGGCAATTGGAGTGTATTGGCGCTTTTAGACCCCTTACGAGCGCTTTGCTGCACAAATGCCTCGCGTACGTTCAGTACATAAATTTTATGTTCCGCAACGTTTTCGAACAAAAACTCGTCGCCGCGTTCACTAAAACACCATTGTGCAACGGAGGGTACGTCTACCCTAAAAGAACGGGTCCCTCGGCGCAAATCGAAAAACTTGTTGCCCCAAAAAAGCAACTCACCATCTGGTGAAAAATCAAAACCTGTGTAACCATTGCCCTCTCCAGTGCCGTAAGATTGAACGATTTTCATGCTCGGCATTTCCCACGCGAACATATCCCCACTTTTAGGCACAAAAGCCCATAGCCATTGGTTGCCGTCTTTTTGTTGCCTGAATTTGACTTGGATGTTTTCGCCCAAATTGTCGGCCAACTCGTAGCAAAAAACGGGGCGGTAAAGTTCATCTTCGCGGTGTTTCGACGCTTCAGAAGGCTGGAAATACCAGGCATCGAATATTGCCTGTACGCAATCAGGGTTGTCGTCGGGGGCTATGTATTGGTTGGCAAAATCGGCCAAGCGGAAGGCAAGTGAGCGGTCATTATTGTGCAAAAGTTCCTGGGCATCGTCCGCAAGATTGGCTGCGATAGCGTGGCGGGCCTGTCGTTCGGCTTCTTGTTGTTTGGCAAAGAGTTCGTTTTCAGCAGCGTTTCGGCAGACGGTTATCTTTTCAGACATTTGCTGGCGTTGGTTCTGGTCAGCGTCGGCGCAGTTTTTGGCGGCGCGATAAAGTGCAGCGGCATCCTCCCAAAATTTGAGGTTATAGGCCCTATCTGCTTCGTCCACCATACGACGGAAACACTCCTCTGAGGTGTCTTTCAAGAAGCCCTGTCCGGCTGGGTAATTGCGGCGGCTGCTGGGAAGTTCGTTGGAAAACGCCCTTTTCCGACTAATTGGAGTAGTTTGGCCAATGGCTTTTGTTTCCTCAGCCGAGATTTTATTTATGCCCAATTGTGCTTCGCAGCGGGATATACGAGTGTCGAGCTCTGCTTGGCGGCGGGAATTGCCCTGTGCTTCAGGGCAATTTTTTGCATTGTTGAAAAGGCGCAATGCTTCCCGGGCTTCGCCCCGCCGTAGGGCTGCGTTGCCGTTATCGAGGTTGTGGGTGTAGCAGTCAACAATGACTTGTGACTGCTGCACGGGCGGATTGTTTTGGAGGTAGATTTGGGCGGTGAGGGTTTCAACAAACAATATGGCAAGGAAAAAAAGAGCAAGGATGCGCATAATTTAGGTAATTGGCCAACAGATCTGATTTTTCCAACTTTTGTCAGAGTTGTGG
>JACMMM010000325.1 GCA_014379065.1 Saprospiraceae bacterium | reverse complement strand
GTTACCAATATACCAGTTACCAATATACCAGTTACCAATACACCAATCACCAATACACCAATCACCTGTACCCAATCACCAATAACGCCATGAACGCCTCACGCGAACAAAAAATCCGTTCCGTCATCCGTCAGTCACAGCCTGATTTGACGGTGGTATTGGAGAACATCTTTGACCCGCTCAATATCAGTGCGGTGCTCCGATCTTGCGATGCGGTGGGTGTGCGCGAAGTGTTCGTGTTGTACACAAAAAAATATCTGGACAAGCGCGGCCTTGTGTTGGGCAAACGCACCTCTGGCGGCACTTTTAAATGGATTGACGTGTACATATTTGAGGATTTGGAAGAGTGTTTTAGGAGAGTAAGGGAACGATATGGTCGTATTCTAGGTACCAGCCTACCTGCCAGCCAAGGCTTGGCAGGCGAGGGCGAGCGGAGCGAATCGCTGTACGAGCTGGACTTTACCCAACCGACTGCCTTATTATTTGGCAATGAAGATGAAGGGGTTAGCATGGAAGCCTTGGCCTTGTGCGACGGCAATTTTATTGTCCCACAGGTTGGTTTTGCCGAAAGCCTGAACATTTCGGTGGCATGCGCGGTCACGCTTTTTGAGGCAAGGCGCCAACGGGATGCGCAGGGTTTTTATGGAGCAAAAAGCAAGTTTAGCGAAGCAGAACAGCAGCAACTTTATGAGCGCTGGCAAGCCATGTTGAAAGAAAAAACCTGGCATCAACAGCAGGCCATTGTGGTGGACAAAGATTCCGAGGCCCTTTTGCCTGTGTATGTGCAGCGTGATCCTTCTGCCCCGGCCAAACATCAGCTTCGGCCCAGCCCAGTGACCAAGTTTGAACTTTAGAAACAGATAATTAAGATGAAATGGATTAAAAATCAAGACATTGTCGCCTATTACCTTTATCGCTGCCGTAATTCAAAGAGCAAAGCGGAGCTCGAAAAAATTGGTGAACAGATGGGGATAGACCTTCGGGCTCTCCAGATGAGAATTGCGAATTTCAAGTTTCTTTCTGGTCAGGGCGGCTTGAATAAACCTGCCAAAATGAGCAAAGCAACTTTTGAAGAACATCACAGAAAGGATATAGATGAATTTGAAAACATCGTGTCCAAAATTCTATCAGAGCGATAAACTTTGACGAGACAATAATGAATCTCTCTATAGTCATTCCCCTCAAAAACGAGGATGAAAGCCTTCCCGAACTAGAAGCCTGGATTCGCCGTGTGTGCGAAGCACATCACATTATGTATGAAATCATAATGGTTGACGATGGCAGCACAGACCGCTCGTGGAAAGTCATCAACGCCCTGCGCGATGAAAATCCTTGTGTTCGTGGTATTAAATTCCGGCGCAACTATGGCAAATCTGCCGGACTTCACACAGGTTTCCAGGCCGCCCAAGGCGACGTGGTTATCACCATGGATGCCGATTTGCAAGACAGTCCCGAGGAGATTCCAGAACTCTACCGAATGATCACGGAGGACGGCTATGACCTCGTAAGCGGCTGGAAAAAAGTGCGCCACGACCCCATTAGCAAGACCATTCCGACCAAACTCTACAACGCTGCAACGCGCTGGATGAGCGGTATTAACCTCCACGACTTCAACTGTGGCCTCAAGGCATACCGCCGTGATGTAGTAAAAACCATCGAAGTGTACGGCGAAATGCACCGCTACATCCCCGTTATCGCCAAATGGGCGGGCTTCACGAAAATTGGTGAGAAGGTAGTGGAACACCGCGCCCGGCAATACGGGATCACGAAATTCGGTGGCTTCGAGCGCTTTATCAATGGCCCGCTCGACCTGATGAGCATTTCTTTTGTAGGCAAATTCGGCAAACGCCCCATGCACTTTTTTGGCACCTTGGGATTGATTTCATTTCTTATTGGTTTCAGTATTTTGGCTTACCTGAGCTTTGCCAAAACGGTTTATCAGGAATACGGCATTGCTGATAGGCCGCTGTTTTACTTTGGTATTTTAGCGCTCATCATGGGGACACAATTATTTTTGACAGGTTTTTTGGCGGAAATGATCAACCGGAATTCGCCCATTCGAAACTCGTATTTGATCGAAAAAGAGATTTAATCATGCTGACCGGTAGACAAATTGCGCTTCGTTTTTTCGTTACGTTGGGCATTGGTGCAGGATTGCTGGCGCTGGTGTGGCAGGTAAAAGGCACTTGGGGTTCAATTGTCGGTACCATCGGAATCTTGATCATGATTTTTGCTTTCAAGTGGCTGGAGCAAGTGACGGAAATCCGGGCCCAAGCAAAAGCAGCTGCAAAAAAGCGAGAAGAAGAAGCGCGCTTTATCAACAAAAGCACTAAGCAGCCTGAATTGTTCCTCCCAGAGCAGAACCCAGTGCTTAAAAAGAAGTTGTTGCGGGTTTTCATTGGTTTAACGGTCATTGGATTCGGTGTAACATGGCTCGGGTTTCAGCTAAAATGGCCATTCTTAATAGTTGCATTTGCCCTTCCTTTGGGTTTGTGGAGTTCATTGATCTGGGCATCCCTCGCAGAAAAATTCAAGCCAGAAAAGCCCTCTCATGACTTTTCTTTCATTTGGGGGACAACACCTGCTTTTCGAAGGAACATTGTGCTGTTTGGAATAGCAATGACGTTGAGTATAGTAATAGGTTATACGTTCACGCCACCACAACCCCATGCTGTGCCAATGATTATTGGCACATTCGTCGCGATGTTTGTGGCATTCCTGTGCCAAGTGTTTTACATTCAATTTGCCCTACAAAAAGAAATAGAAGAATGGAGTCTGAGTGAAAAACGATTGGAGCGGATAATGGATGTTTCTATTATTATCTTGTTGATTACAGGATATCCGGTGGTGCAAATTTTGCTTCCCAATCTTATCCAAGAGCTCTATTTTTCAATGTTATTCGCTGGAGTGGGATTGATCGTAGGATATTTTGCACATGATTATTTGAAAAACAAGTACACGGGATTTTTCGAAAATGATGAACGAAAATGGGAAATCTTGTTAAAAACTTACGGCTCCTGTATAATTTTGACACTTTGCACGGCAGCCATTGTTAATCGCAGAACGGCAGATTTCAAAACAGAATCGAAGGGTTACAAGGTGACAGATAAATCAGCAACCAAATTTTACCTCTGGTTGGAAATTGAGGGCAAAAACAAAAGGTTCGAGCCCAAAAAAGGCGAATGGGAAAAATTGGAACCTGGAGATTCCAGCAAAGTGCTGGTTGGCACAGGCGTTTTAGGTTTCGAATATATCCTTAAGTTTGAGCCGAGGGAGTAATGCATTGAAATTGCTGACCAATCATCAGCCAACCTTCACCATCCAAAACTGTAAATCTTTTTTTCGTTGGCCTCCGAGTAGTGAAACGATGGCATTGT
>JACMMM010000324.1 GCA_014379065.1 Saprospiraceae bacterium | reverse complement strand
TCCGATTTTCGACGGATTTAGGGTGCACAACAAAGCCTTGGTATACCGGCTGGAAGAACAAAAACTCCAGGAAGACAGCAGCCTACTTCATGGCGCTAAAGTGCTCGAATTCCGGCAAGCCCGAGAACAATTGGTCACAAGTCTCCGCACCCTGCGCTCCCAAAGCGACAACGTGGCGCTCGCCCGGGAAATCACAGACAAACTCGTGCTCCAATATAAGGAAGGGGTAGCTTCATTGACCGATTTGCTCAATGCGCAAACGGCGCTGTCTGAAGCCGAGACGAACTACTGGCAGCAGGTGTTCAGTTACAAACTGGCGGTTTTGAAACTTCTGAAAACAGCGGGGCAGTTGGAATTGCTGAAAGAGTGATATTGCCACTAATTGCACGAATTGGCACGAATGTAATGTTTTAGTGAAAATCAGTGCAATTAGTGGCCTTTTCTCAATTCAACTTACTTGGCACAATCATCCTGAACTCAGGGATTTCTACCTCAAAAAGTGCTCCCTCATCGTGCCGGGTCATCAGGTAGTTGCCGCGCATCTTACCCATTTCAGTGTTGAGGTCGCAATAGGAAGCGTATTCGTAGCGCTCGCCGGGAAGCATAATGGGCTGTTCCCCCACTACGCCTTCACCCTCCACTTCGCGAACCTGGGCGGCTGCATCAATGATATACCAATGTCGGCGAAGCAGTTGCACGGTGTGCGGACTGCCATTTTCAATCATGATGTGATAGCCAAAAACATAGCGGTCCTCTCGCGGATCGGAGTGGTGCGGCAGGTAGTTGGCTTCTACAATAACCGTAATGCCATTGGTGACAGCGATTTCCATGGCGTAAAATTACGGATCCGTTTTTCCCAACAAGATTTTTTATTCCAAAATTTTGTTGTTCAAAAAATTATGTGGGAAAGTAGGCTTTGGTGGCGGGGGAACTTGCTGCTCGCCCCGGCGACGGCGCAATTCGAGTTCAAGGCTTTCCAGCCCTTTGCGCATGGCCCATTCGTGGTTGGCCGAAAAAATGGAGCGCAACAACCAAGTGAGTTTTTTCAAAAGGGGTTTTTCGGCAGAAATCCGCCAATCGTAGGTCGCTCTGCAGTATTCGCCGTCTTGCCGGAATTCCCAAACACCGGTGCCCACAAAATCTCCTAAAGCTTGGAGTGAAAAACCACGCGGGAAATCTGCCGCCGTGACGCGGAATTGCCAACGCAAGGAATAGGGAAGCCAACCTTTGGTAAAGAGTTCCACCAGTTTCCCAACGCCGCCGGGCTGTCCTTTTTCGCGGACTTTTACATCGAGGTAAACGGCGGGCCACCATTCGGCCAGCGATTCGACATCTTCCAAGATGCGGTAGACTTCTTCGCAACTGGCCCGTACACGCCAGGTGGTGAGAAAGATATAGTCAGAGCTTTGTTCGGTGACTGCCAGTGCAGCATTGGCTTCGAGTTGATTTTCGATCGTTTGCATGATGTATTGCCTTTTTTGATGGGGCAAAAGTCCGTAAGCAAACTGTCCATTGACAAGCTCAAAGTATGGTCAGGGAGTGTTCAAATTTGAGGGTGTTCATAAAATGTGTCGTTTCGGGGTCGCGCCCCCTACCCCTAAAGGGTAGTCTATCCGAAATGGGCAAAATTGTTTTGTTTTTGAAAAAAAATATGCATACTTCGTATAGACTCCCCTTTTGGGATAGGGGGCGCGCCCCC
>JACMMM010000323.1 GCA_014379065.1 Saprospiraceae bacterium | reverse complement strand
TTTTTCTGACTTGGTTGACTCAACGGTGAATTTACAAACTTCGGAGTTCGACAACTTCCTAAGGGAAGTCCACACCAAACGCGCCCAAACGCACAAGCTTGCCTTGAGCAATGAAGAAGCCGATTTATTAAAAAAAATCTATCGTAAACTGCCCGATAGCGTGCTCCGTCGCCTTAATGCCTTGAGTGAAAAAAGCAGTGCAGGCTTGCTGACAAATGAGGAACATGAAGAATTGATTGGCTTGGTCGAAATCGTTGAAAACCACGATGCTGAACGGGTGGAAGATCTTGCCTCACTTGCTATTTTGAGAGGTATAACGCTTCGAGAACTTATGGGACAACTTGGTTTGTCAAAGCACCATTCAAACCCTTAGTATGAAAATCGCTACCAAAACCAAACGCATGGTGGCAGCAAGAGCAGGAGGATATTGTGAATATTGCAAAAGCCATGAAGACTTCTCAACTGCCTCCTTTGCCGTTGAGCATATTATCCCAAGGTTCAAGATGGGGTCAGATGAATCTGATAACCTCGCTTACTCTTGCTTGGGTTGCAATGCTTACAAACACACCAGAACATCCTTCCCTGATCCAGAAACGGGCCTTGAAGCGCCACTTTTCAATCCTCGAACACAAGATTGGGCGGAACATTTTTGTTGGGACGACTCCTGTCTGCTATTAATGGGGCTAACGCCAACAGGACGTGCTACTGTGGAACTGCTTCGGCTCAATCGTCCCGCGCTGCTCAACCTTCGCCGTGCGCTGGTGCGCGCTGGCGAACACCCTCCAAAATAGAAAAACACCATTTATTTATATGAAACACCTCCCGCTTTTTTTCGCTTGCTTGTTGTCCTTATCGCTCGCCGCCCAACAAAATGGCGAAGACTATGCCGTGTTTTTTGTAGTCACTGATTTTGACTACTGGCCTGACCTGAAGGGCATTGACAAAGATCCACGCGATATAGCCTCAGAGCTCGAAAACAACTATGGTTTTAAGAAGCCCGGTTTCTACCTCAACCCCACGAAGGCAGAAATTTTGAGCGTGCTCAACGAGTATCAAGGCCGCAATTTTGGGGCAAACGACCAACTCTTTGTGTTTTGTTCCATGCATGGCATTTACGATGAAGCCATCGGCGCACTCGTGCCCAAGGACGGATTGCTGGAAGATCCGGGCTATGAGACGTGGCTGTTGCATCCCGCGCTTGAAGCCATGTTGACCAAAATTAAATGTCCGCACATTCTGCTCGCATTGGATGCCTGCTATTCTGGCACCTTCGGCCAAAAAGACAAAGGTCGCCCTGACGCTTCTGCTTGGGAAACGGATGCTAGTGATTGTATCGCCAAACGCAAGCAGGCCCTCCGACTGAAAAGCAGGCTATACCTTACTTCCGGCGGCAAGGAGCGCACCCCTGCTCAGTCGCAGTTTGCCCGCAAAATGCTCGAAGCATTGCGCGTTCGGAATACAGAAGGATTATTGAATTATCCAAAACTCTATTCCGTGCTTTCAGAAGCTTTTCCTAAGCCAATGTTTGGCGATTTTAGGAACAATGAAGTGGGAGGCGATTTTGTCTTTGTAAAAAAGAACGGCTGTGTTACTGCCTTTGCGGCGACGGAAAAATCTGATGGCGCCAACGCAGCACTGGAACGTGATCTCGCCGCATGGAAAAAAGCCCTGACATTCAATAGTTGCGCAGGATACAGTGAGTATCAAAGCGCATTCTGTCCGGGTGGGTCTTTTTGTGAAGCAATAGAGCCAAAAATGGCTGTAATTCAATGTGGAAAAAACAGCGCTCCCCTAAAACCTTCCGATGTTGATGCAGATGGCGTGCCCGATAATCAGGATCAATGTCCAAATGAGAAGGGGACTATTGATAACAATGGATGTCCTGTTAAAACCAGCATTGAGGGCAAAGATGCTACTTACTTCTTTGATTCCGGACTTCGAAAACTACAGTTAAAAGACACCGTAGGCAGTATTGCGGACTTTAAAAAATCCTATGAATTAGGCTGCAAGGATCTGGATCAGAGTAAGTTGCTGGGCGATATTGCTTATTCGTCAAAGGACTACTGCAATGCTGCTTATTTTAGGGAGCAATACCAGAAGTTATTGACTACTCCGTCCTCTTCTGTTGAATTATATTCTTTGGGCATAGCTCATTATTTTTGCAAAGATGATCCTGCTCGGTATGACAAGGCTGAAAGGGCATTTCTTCAGGTAACCCAACTTTCCCCACAAGCTGGAGTGGGCTGGCTTTGGACTGCAAAGGCTGCTTCAAAGAAGGATCCAACCCCGGATGAAATTAGTGCCAAACCAGAGCTTTCCAGTCAATACGGCCAAGCTCGCAGCTACTACGAAAAGTATGTATCCATAGCAGAGGACAACCCGGAGAAAAACAAGAAAGACTTGATCAATGCTTATTCGTATTTGGCTTACTGCTATTTTGTAAAAGAGGATAGGCCCAATTTTGACAATACAATAGCGAAATGGCAAACTTTAGATCCAAACAATACTACCATCAAAGATATGAAAGAGGCATTCGGAAAAAATTAATGTAAAACGGTTGAACCTACCTTCCCACCACGTCTCGTAAAAACTGAAATTTTTTATGAAAGCACTATTTTACTTTTTTACAGCTTTGTTGCTAAGTTTGTCAGCCTCTGCTCAGCGGAGCGGTAAGGACTACGCTGTTTTTTTCGTCGCCTCCAAGTTCGACCATAATTGGACCGATTTACCTTATTCTCTTGACGAGGTGAATAAAATTGCCGCAGAACTTAGAGACCAATATGGCTTTGAGGTGCGGATAGTATCGGATGCTCGTCGCGCTGACATCTTCCGTACTTTGAGCGAGTACAAGAAAAAGACCTATGGCACAAATGACCAATTGCTGGTGTATTTTACAATGCATGGCTACCATGATCCGGGCAGCGACAAGGGATACCTCATTCCCAAAGATGGTTTGTACGACGACCCAATTTTTGAATCATGGCTTTCGCACAGCACACTTGCAGAGATAGCCTCCTCTATGCCTTGCCGAAGAGTAATGGTTTCTTTAGATGCCTGCTATTCAGGCATTTTCGGAGGTAATATGGATAAGCCCACCGCTGCTGCCTGGGAAAACGGAAATGCTTGTGATGCCAAACTTGCATCTGCTTTTAAAGGAGAAGCAAAGACACGGAAATACACGGCTGCTGGCGGAGACGTGCGCGTACCGAAAAAAAGTGAGTTTGCCATTCAATGGCTCCGGGCCTTAAAAATTGGCGCGGGAGAGGATGGCTTGCTTTCGTTTTCAGAATTGGTTGCCACCCTCGATCAGTTTAAAGATCCCCGTCCCACCTGGGGTGATTTTGATAGAAGTACCACGGGTGATTTTGTGTTTGTAAGAAAAAATGGTTGTGCCACCACCACCACTGCATCCAAAACAAAAGCTCAGGGCGACCGTGCTTATGAAGCCCTCGCGTGGTCAGAAGCCTACACGGCAAATACTTGCAAAGCCTTCCAAGAATATAAAACCAACTATTGCCCCAATGGAATTTTTTGCAAACAAGCTGACGAGGAAATTGCAAAATTGAAATGCGCTAGTTTGGTCGCCGGGAATAAGTTTATTGGGACTTGGATAAAGTATTCTGGCGCAGGGCCTGATACAATCATTATTGATCAATTTATTTTTACTCCTGATAATGCCTATAGTGTCCAGATGAGCGGCCATGATACGTTTAATGGAATTTTTAAGCAGGACCTTCTTTTGAAACAAAATTTGACCAATTTTACATCTAATAAGAGGAGAAGTATGCGGACAGGCCACGAGGGTTCATTAGAAACAGTATTTGTAACTAAGACATTAAAAATAATAGATGACGCCATGATTTATAGTAAAAAAGAAGGGCTCATCGAGACGACGCAATCAACTTATAAAAAACTATAGTGACAACTGTTTCACTCATGAAAAACATCTGCCTTTTGTTCGCCCTACTTTGGCCGTGTCTCTCTTGCCTCGCTCAACGCAGCGGTAAGGATTACGCCATCTTCTTCGTCGCCTCCAAGTTCGACGACAAATGGAAGCCCCTCCCCGATGCACCCACCGAGGCCAATCTCCTCGCCGCTGACCTCCGCGACGGCTATGGCTTTGACGTGCGCATCGTGGCAGATGCCAAACGGAGCGACATCTTGCGCACGATGGGAGAGTACAAGCGCAAGCAGTACGGCCCTGAAGATCAACTCCTGCTCTTCTTTTCCATGCACGGCTACCACGATGCTGGCAGCGACAAAGGCTACCTCATTCCGAAGGACGGCCTTTACGACGACCCCATTTACGAGTCTTGGCTTGCACACAGTCAACTGGCGGATATAGCGGCGTCCATCCCCTGCCGCCGGGTGCTGGTGTCGCTGGATGCTTGTTATTCGGGTATTTTTGGCGGCAGCCGCGACCGACCCACTGCTGCCGCATGGGAGACCAACAATGACTGCCAATCTCGAGTAAAGGCCGCCTTCAAGGGCAGTGACCAGACCCGAAAGTATGTAGCCGCCGGGGGCGACCAGCGGGTGCCTGCCAAAAGCGATTTTGCAGTCCAGTGGCACCGTGCGCTCCAGCAAGGCTATGGCGATGATGGTTTGCTTTCTTTTTCAGAATTGGCTGCTACGCTGGATCAATTCCGAGATCCGCGCCCTGTTTGGGGCGATTTTGTGCGCAGCACTTTTGGGGATTTTGTCTTTGTGCGGAAAAATCGCTGCGGGGCAACATCAGCTTCCCCAGCCACTGCTGTCCTGAGTGCTTCTGATAAAGACAAAGCCCAATGGCATGAGGCCGAGGCCGCTAATACCCTTGATGCTTACCGCAAATATCTCCGCAATTGTGGTGACTATTGCCTTTATAAGGAGGACGCAGAGGCAGCTATTGGCAGATTGAAGGCTACAATGCCTCAACCTGCTAAAACGACAAAGGACTTAGGCGAAATTATTTCCAAGCCTGAGATCGAAGTTGTCTACGATCCAAAGACGGTAAAACCGGTTGTGAAAATATCCACCAAAACCCTCGGCGCTACCATCCGCTACACCACAAACGGTACAGAACCCATCGAAACATCCCCGATTTATACAGTGCCATTCACAACAACTGCTACTTGCACGGTCCGCGCCAAAGCCTTCAAACGCGGGCTTATTTCAAGCAATACAGACTCTGCCCAAGTAACTCTGTACAAAATGTTCCCCGCTCTAAATCTGCTCCGAGAGCCCGCCGCAGGCCTTCGCGCCGAACTACGTACCGTGGACGGAGGCGACTACACTTCAGATAAAGTAATTCGTGGCTTTATAGAAAAGGCCGATGACGTGACCATCATCAAGCCAGACCCCTATTGCGCTGAAAACAAATGCGGCATGTTGTGGAAAGGCTATATTGAAATCCCCACCACGGGTGGCTACCGGTTCTGGACCGAATCAAATGACGGCTCATTACTCTCCATTGACGGAGAAATAGTTGTGAACAACGACGGCGAACACAGTATGACCGAAAAAACTGGAATAGCAAACCTACAAAAAGGCTGGCACTCCATTCGCATCGTCTATTTCAACACTGGCGGAGATTATGGTCTGAAAGTTCGGTACGCGGAGCTGGGCGAGGAAAAGCGGGAATTGGAATCGGGAATGCTAGCACATTGAATTTACAGTGCCTGCTTCTTGGCTCAACATAGGCAATGGCGAATACGTTGACGAATCCTTTCTATTATGAAAAACCTAATTCTTATTGCCCTACTCATACCTGTGCTCAGCATCCATGCCCAGCGCACTGGCCAAGACTACGCCGTCTTCTTCGTCGCCTCCAAGTTCGACGACGGCTGGACCACCCTCGACAACGCCCCCGCAGAAGTCAAGGCCATCGGCGAACTGCTCCGCGACCAATACGGCTTCATCGTGCAAACCGTGACCGACGCCACCCGCGCCAAAATCGTACAAACCTTGGGAGAGTACAAGCGCAAAACCTACGGGCCGCAAGACCAACTTCTTGTCTTCTTTTCCATGCACGGCGTACACGATGCCGACAGTGATCAGGGCTACCTCGTGCCAAAGGACGGCTTGTACAATGACCCCACTTACGATTCGTGGTTCTCTCATGCCGCGCTGCGCGACTTGGTACATTCCATGAAATGCCCCCGCGTGCTCGTTGCGCTCGATGCCTGTTACTCGGGCATCTTCGGCAAAGGTCGCGACAGGCCTGGTGCTCCCGCATGGGAAAACACGCCCGACTGCCAGGCCAAACTCCGTGCGGCTTTTGGCGAAGGCATCACCCGAAAGTACCTCACCGCCGGGGGCGATACCCGTGTGCCCGCCAAAAGCATCTTTGCTGCCCAATGGCAGGTGGCCCTCAAAACGGGCGCGGGCAGCGACGATCTTCTCTCCTATACGGAACTCATGGCCAAACTCGACGAGTTCCGCGACCCAAGACCTACTTGGGGTAATTTCATTCCTGGAACGGATGGGGATTTTGTGTTTGTGCGGAAAAATGGCTGCGGGGCACAGGCTACGCCGTCTACTGGCGGCGCAGTAGATCAAGACAAGATCCAGTGGCGCGAGGCTGAGTCTGGCAATACGCTGGCGGCTTACCGAAAATACCTGCGGGACTGTGGGCTTTGCTTGTACACCGAGGAGGCTGAGGCAGCCATTAAGCGTACCCTCTCAAACACACCCTTCACAGGAACCCTCATGCCCGACGGTATGGTATTCATCAAAGGCAGCACTTTCCAGATTGGCAGCCCCTCCACAGAAGCCGACCGAAGCAGCGACGAGCAGCAGCAAGCTGTGGAACTCTCTGATTTCTATATTGGGAAATTCGAAGTGACGCAAAAACAGTGGCGCGACGTGATGGGCGACAATCCCTCCAGTTTTAAAAACTGCGACAACTGCCCGGTAGAGCAAGTGAGCTGGGAGGACATTCATAAGTTTATCACAAAAATCAATAAGCAGACCGGGGAAAACTACCGCCTGCCCACTGAGGCTGAATGGGAGTACGCGGCCAAGGGTGGCAACAAAACCAACAGTTTTGCTTATTCTGGCACATCAGAAAAAAGAGAACTTTACAAATATGCAAATTTTTGTGACAAAAACTGTGAGTACTCATGGAAAACTGAGTCAGCGGACGATGGTTATAAAAATACCGCTCCAGTAGGCAAATTTTTGCCCAATGCCTTGGGCTTGCATGACATGAGCGGCAATGTTTATGAATGGTGCAGCGACTGGTACGGCCCGGACTATTACAAAAGTAGCCCCGCTAAAAACCCGACCGGGCCGGATACGGGATCCAATCGCGTTGTCCGCGGCGGGTCGTGGAGCCTCTCCCCGCTGTACTGCCGGGCAGCGAATCGCAACGACTACGCGCCCGATTATCGCAACAGCGGCATTGGCTTTCGGCTTGCTAGGACGAATTAACCTTTGATTCTTTTACACAACATCACCCTGCCATGAAAAAACTCTGCCTCAGCCTCCTCTTCCTTGCCCCACTTCTGGCCTTCGCCCAGCGCCCCGGCAAAGACTACGCCGTCTTCTTCTACGTCACCGACTTTAAGCCTGGCTGGACGAAACTGCCCGAAACCGCCACCGAGGCCACCCAACTCAGGACCGAACTCGAAACCAATTTCGGGTTCACTTGCGAGGCCGTGGCCAACCCCAGCAAGGCGCAAATACTTGCCAAACTCAAAGCCTATAACGACCGCCTCACCACAGAGGATCAGGTGCTTTTTTTCTTCTCCATGCACGGCCATTATGAAGAAACCTCTGAACGAGGCTTCTTGATTGGTTCAGATGGTGCACTTAAAGATGATTACGGCGAAACTTGGCTGAGTTACGATGATCTCAGTGGTTTCCTCGCCCGTTGTAAAGCGAAACATGTGCTGCTCGCCTTGGATGCCTGTCACTCAGGCGCTTTTGGCATCCGAAACAAGTCCCGGCCCGATGTGCCTACGTTCGCCCAGTCTGAAGATTGTGCCCAGCGGGTGGCCAGGATGCTTCGGTACTCGGGTCGGCAGTATTGCTCCTCAGGAAACAAAGAATCCAAGACCCCAGCCAAATCGCTTTTTGCAAGCCGTTTCCTTGAAGCTTTGCGCAAAGGGGGAGAGAACGGTATTGTGCGTTTCGATGACCTCGAATATTACCTCGGCAAAGTGGAAAACCCGAGACCGGAAAGCGGCACTTTCAAAGGGCATGAACCTGGTGGGGATTTTGTGTTTGTGCGGAAAGGAAGTTGCGCAAGAGAAAAAGTGAATGCCGAAACACCAGAACAAATATCCATGCGTGATTTTGCTGCATGGACAGCCGCAGATGCCGCCCAAAACTATCAGAAGTACATTGATGAGTGGTGCCCAAAGGGGGCATTTTGCGAGGCCGCTTTTGCTAAGATCAAAATGCCAGAACCAAAAATTTCTGAAAAAACACCCGCAAAACCTGATACTGGAGAAGAAATTCCAGATCCCTTCGGGCTCGTTTTTGTTAAAGGGGGGGCTTTTACGATGGGTTGCACTGGTGATCTGGACGATTGTGGCAACAATGAAAGACCAGCCCATCAAGTCACAATCTCTGATTTTTATATTGGCAGATGCGAAGTAACTAAAGAACAATGGATGCACATCATGGGTAGTAATCCTGATAGGAATAAGGGCTGCGATGTATGCCCGGTAAAGACAAGTTGGAACGAAGTGGATAAGTTTATCAAAAAGCTCAATGTTCAATACCCTGATAAAAATTATCGCCTACCTACCGAAGCAGAATGGGAGTATGCTGCTAGAGGAGGTAATCAAAGCCAAGGCTATAAATTCGCTGGTAGTAATGTAGCTACTGATGTTGCTTGGGCAGGAAGTACAAAACAACAACCTGTTGGCAAGAAAAAGCCCAATGAGCTTGGTTTATTTGACATGAGTGGCAACTTATGGGAGTGGTGCTATGATTGGTACGATGCCAATTATTATCTAAACAGCCCGTCAATAAATCCTATGGGGCCAATCAACGGTACCAATCGTGTAATAAAAGGTGGCTCAGTTGGTAATTTTTCCAAGCAATTGCGAGTATCAAATCGAGACTCGGAAACGCCAAACACTAATGGAATTATGGTTGGCTTTCGGCTTGCCAGGACAAAATAACCTCTATCTCGTTTATCTTCTAAGCCCAATCTTTACCCTGCCATGAAAAAACGCCTCCTCACCTTACTCTTCTTTGCCCCTTTACTGGCCTTCGCCCAGCGTATTGGAAAAGACTACGCCCTCTTCTTCGTCGCCTCAAAGTTCGACGACGGCTGGACTACCCTTGACAACGCCCCCGCAGAAGTCAAGGCCATCGGCGACCTGCTCCGCGACCAGTACGGTTTCGTCGTGCAAACTGTGACCGACGCTACCCGCGCCAAGATCGTGCAGACCTTGGGAGAGTACAAGCGCAAAACCTACGGGCCGAAAGACCAACTTCTGGTCTTCTTTTCCATGCATGGCGTACACGACGCCGACAGCGACCAGGGCTACCTCGTGCCAAAGGACGGCTTGTACAATGACCCCACTTACGATTCGTGGTTCTCCCACGCTGCGCTGCGGGATTTGGCGCACTCTATGAAATGTCCCCGCATCCTGATCGCGCTGGATGCCTGCTATTCAGGCATCTTCGGCAAAGGCCGCGACAGGCCCGGTGCTCCCGCATGGGAAAACACGCCCGACTGCCAGGCCAAACTCCGTGCGGCTTTTGGCGAAGGCATCACCCGAAAGTACCTCACCGCCGGGGGCGATACCCGTGTGCCCGCCAAAAG
>JACMMM010000322.1 GCA_014379065.1 Saprospiraceae bacterium | reverse complement strand
CGTTTCTGGTGGTGGTATGGCCTTTAGGCCGTGGGTAAACGAGGCTTTTACGCCTCTTTTTTATCATGATGCGCCTTAAACGGCGTATCTCCCGACGGCCTAAAGGCCATACCACCGCTACCATTCGCTGTCCACCCCTGAACACCAAAGCGTCCGAATTTGAACACCCCCCTTGCCCACTCTTCTTCTAACTCATTGAAAATCAGCCCCAAAAATTTTCGGCACGACCTATGAGGTAGCAAGGCTGGACGCCCCTCGCTCAACCGTCTTTGCTATGATTCAAAACTATCTCAAAATTGCCCTGCGCAACTTGCAGAAAAACCGCCTGTATGCCTTCCTAAATATCGTGGGTTTGGCGCTCGGGCTGGCCTGTTGTTTTCTGGTCATCCTGTTCATCCGGCACGAGCGGAGTTACGATGATTTTCAAGTCCATCAGAAGACGGCCTACCGGGTAAATTACCACCCTCGCTTTGCCAATCCAGACCTGTCCCTTACCCGGAACCCCGCACCGATGGCGCCCTTGCTGGCCGCACAAATCCCTGAAATTCAGGTGGCTGCGCGAATGTACCCCCGCAGCGTAAGCCTTCGTGAGCCGGGTAGCAACCAGCAGTTTGAAATGGCCGATGCGCATTTTGCAGATCCCGGCATTTTTCAAATCCTCACGTTCCAGTTTCTGGAAGGCAATGCCAACTCGGCGCTCAACGAACCCTTTTCCCTTGTCCTGAACGAAACCAACGCCCGCAAACTATTTGGCGGCGAGGCCGCGCTGGGCAAGTCGCTTTATCTCGCCAATCAAGGCCCTTTCGAAGTGACCGGCGTGGTGCGCGACTGGCCTTCCAATGCCCACTTGCGATTTGATTTTCTCACGCCGTACACAGCCATGTACGACATCGAGCCAGGCTATACCCGCGACCGAATCCGGGATAATATAAACCAAAACTGGGTGGCATCCCATTCCTACACCTACCTTTTGCTGGCTGAAAACGCCCAGCCGGAGGTAGTAGCCTCCAAAATGGGCGCGTTCATTCGCCAGTTCGGTAATCCGCAGTTGCGTGATGAACAGGATTTTTCCCTATTGCCCGTCCGGAATATCCATTTGGAATCCCGCTCCGACGGCGAACCCGTGGCCACGGCAAATCCCAATTACCTGCGCATTTTTCTCAGTATTGGCCTGCTCACGTTGCTGATTGCTTGCATCAATTTTATCAACCTCACCACCGCTTCGGCCATGCAGCGCGTGCGCGAGGTCAGTTTGCGCAAGGTCATGGGTGCGGGCCGTGGTGCCTTGATCCGGCAATACTTGGGCGAATCGCTGTTGATGGGTTTCGGAGCGTTTTTGCTGTCACTGGGATTGGTAGCCTTGGGTCTGCCCTTGCTCAACCGGGTTACGGGCACGGAAATTAGCCTGTCCTATGCTCAGGATTGGCCCTTATTGGGATTGTTTGCCGGTATCTTTATTTTGGCGGGATTGTTGGCTGGCGGCTACCCGGCCTGGTTCATCAGTCGTTTTCAACCTGTAGCGGGATTGAAAGGCATTTCAGGAGCGCCGGGCGGGGTTTTGCTACGCAAAATGCTCACAACTATGCAGTTTTTCGTGGCCATTGCGCTGATTACGGGCACCATTGTCATCTATTCCCAACTGGATTATTTGCGCAATTTCCCCTTAGGTTTTGAAAAAGACAGCGTGTTGCAGGTGCCGCTTTTTAGCACGAACATGAATTCGATTTTTGGGCAAACAACGCCTGACATGCGCAGCAAAACCTTGGCTTTTGAAGACGAATTGCTCAAAAATTCGGCTATTCAGGCGGTCACGCAATCGCAGGAAGCGCCCGGCTCCGGTACGGCGCGGCGCAATTTCACGACCGACAGCATCCGGCCAGAAGACAACCTGTTCATGTCATCCATTTCGGTGGATTATGATTTTGCCAAACTGTATGGGATACAGATCCTTGCCGGGCGCGACTTCGACAAATCCTTTGGCACAGATCACATCAAAGGCTATATGATCAGTGAGCAGGCTGTGAAAACGCTTGGCTGGAAAACGCCCGAAAATGCGGTGGGTAAAAACATCAATATGGAAGGCCGTGACGGGCAGGTGGTGGGCGTATTCCGCGATTTTCATTTCAGTTCCCTGCACGGTGAAATTCTGCCTTTGGCATTGGTGGTTAGTCCGAATCAGTTCAATACCTTTTCGATCCGCCTACAAGCAGGCCGTTTTCAGGAAGGGATGGCCATCGTTCAAAAGGCCTGGACCCAATTTTTCCCTGAAAAAGTATTTGAGCCAGAGTTTTTGAGCGAAAGCCTGGCCAACAACTATGAAGCCGAGCAGCGGCTTTCCGACCTCATTGGCTATTTCGCATTGCTGGCCATTTTGATCTCTTGTTTTGGGTTGTTTGGTCTGGCCACGTTCACAGCGTTCCAGAAAACCAAGGAGATTGGCATCCGAAAAGTATTGGGCGCCTCGGTGCTGGGGATCACGGGGTTATTGGCCAAGGATTTTTTGAAATGGGTGGTCATTGCCGTTTTTCTTGCCTCCCCAGTGGCCTACTATTTCATGAAAAATTGGCTCTCTGACTTTGCCTATCGTATTGAATTGCAATGGTGGATGTTTGGAACGGCGGCTTTAGCCGCTGTCTGCATTGCGTTTTTGACGGTGAGTTTTCAGAGCATTCGGGCGGCCTTGGCGAATCCTGTCAAATCGTTGCGAAGCGAATGATTTTATCTCGTTACTGCCGAGCCCTTGCTGCGGATATCTTTTCCCTACAGGAAAATTATGACACAGGTCCATTCTTAAAAAATTGAAGCCATGTTTAGAAATAACATCACTACTGCTTGGCGAAACCTCCACCGCGAAAAATTCTACTCCGCGCTCAACATACTCGGTTTGGCGGTGGCATTAACCTGTTCGGCGTTTATTGCCCTCTGGGTTTGGGACGAGTGGCGGCGCGACCGGTTTTTCCCCAATGCTGAACACATTGTGCGGAT
>JACMMM010000321.1 GCA_014379065.1 Saprospiraceae bacterium | reverse complement strand
TCCTCGAAAATTACAGCATGGAGATGGCGAAATTGCTCGTACAAGGTGTGGACGTATGGCTCAACAATCCTACCCGTCCCAAAGAAGCCTCCGGCACCTCGGGTATGAAAGCCGTGATGAACGGTGTGATGAACTTCTCGGTGCTCGACGGCTGGTGGTGTGAAGGTTATCGCCCCGGCGCAGGTTGGGCCTTGCCCGAAAAGGACACTTACCCCGATCAACCTGCGCTGCAAAATGAACTAGACGCAGAGACGATTTACAACACCCTGGAGAACGACATTGTGCCGAGATACTACGAGCAGGACAAAAACGGCGTTTCAGCGCGTTGGGTGAGCCACATCAAAAACACCATCGCCGAGATTGCGCCAGAGTTTATGATGGGGCGAATGCTGCACGATTACCAGACCCGGTTCTATTCCAAACTGGCCAAACGCAGCGAACAGCTCAAACAAAAAGACTATGCCCTGGCCCGCGCCCTGGCCGAGTGGAAAACCCGAGTCCGCCGCAGCTGGCAAGCCATCGAACTCGTTGATTTACAGGCACCTGACACCTTCAACCGTTCCTTGCCACTCGGCGAAAAATTTGAAGCCACGGCCACGCTGAATCTTCAGGATTTAAGTGCGGAAGACGTTGGGCTGGAGGTGGTTTTTTACAAGCGCAAATCAGAGAAGGAACTTGAATTTCTGTTCGTCAAGGAAATGGATTTGAAAAGCCAAAAAGAGTTAGAAGTGTCTTTTGCCTGTTCGTTTGTGCCACGCACGGCGGGTGTGTTTGAGTATGGTTTCAGGCTTTTCCCCAAGCACCCGTTGTTGCCGCATAGGCAAGATTTTGGGTTGGTGAGGTGGCTGTGATAAAGAGCCAATGATTAGTCGAGTGCGTCGTTTGTGGTGACCATTGTGTCAACATTCCGTCCCGATGGAGTGTTTTACAAAGCTTTGTAATTTTCTAATATTTCAAGGCATCGAAACTGCGCTATTTTTGCACTGTTTTTCACCGCAAAAACTTTTCCCATGACACGATTGATCGTTGCCACCATATTCCTCGTTACGTTTTTTGCTTTTGGAAATCAACTGCTTGCGCAAGATTTTCGGGTGCAAATAGCCGCTTATGGGGAACGCATGAAACCCTCATTTTTCAAGGAACACGGAATCGAAAACTACATAGAAACGACCGACCAACTGGGCCTTTACCGCTACTTCGCGGGTGCCTTTAAAACCCGCGATGAGGCCGAAGTGGTGCGCAAAGAAGTGGCTGCAAAAGGCTTTCCCTACGCGCTTATCATTGATTTGGAAGAACAGCGTGTGCTCTGCGGTGCAGGCTGTCCCTATTTCCGCAACGGGGCGGTGTACATGAAAGACCTGCAACGGCAAGAAACGACCAACACGATCTATTTTGAATTTGGCCGCTACAGCCTCACACCCGATGCGAAGGCCGTGCTCAACCGTTTTTACGAGCAATTGCGCGACAATCCCACCCTCAAACTCAAAATTCACGGCTTCACCGATGGTATTGGGAGCAAAGAAGCCAACCTGCGGCTTTCCGCCAACCGCTCGCGCTCGGCCCGCAACTATCTGGCGTACAAAGGAGTCCGTGTGGATCGTATGCTGATGGAAGTCTTCGGCGAGGGCGACCCGATATTGGCAAACAAGGACGAAGGCGATGACCGCACCGACGCCCCCGAAAACCGAAAATGGAACCGCCGTGTGGTGCTCCTGCTCGTCAACGATTTTGGCGAAGCGGCTACGGATGATTCGATCCTTAATAATTAACATGAGTCATCCCAGATTTTAGTACAGCCCCAGAGGGGCTAAATCCCTGCCTACCGGCAGGCAGGTTGGTAGAAAATTAGGTGAAAATCCGGTTTGGCGTGCCGTAGGTACGCTATCTGGGGATCTTAGATAG
>JACMMM010000320.1 GCA_014379065.1 Saprospiraceae bacterium | reverse complement strand
GGATTTACACGGATTTTTTTCACTGTATTCAAATCCGTGTAAATCCGTTTGATCCGTTCTATCCGTGTGCCAATTGTGGTATAATCGGCTGTTTAATTGGCCTTTCGTTTTTCGTTTTCCTCCCTTTAAACGCCCAACCCCTCCCCACACTCCTAAAAAATGCCGATCGGGAGGCCAATGCAGGTCATTTCCAAGCTGCCGCCGAACTCTGGGAACGTGCCGGGCGACTCAAAAACTCCGACCCCGCACTGCTCCACCAAGCCGCTGAAGCCTACGCCCGTGTGCGCGACTATCTGCACGCTGCCGACTGTTATCGGGTAGCCTCGACAGATGCACGCTTTCCGCTCGCGCCGCTACGCCATGCCCGTGCAATCAAACAACTAGGGCGTTACGAAGAGGCTGCAAGTGCCTTCGATGCTTTTGCCCAAAATTACCGCGGCGATTACAAAGCAGTAATGATCGCCGTGGCCGAAAATGAAATTGCCGGTTGCGAACTGGCACTTCAGATTTCTGATAATCAAGATACTACAACCATCGTTCAGCCTTTGCCAGATTCTTTAAATACAGGAGAAAACGAGTTCGCGCCCATCCCTTTTTCAGACAATCTGCTCTACTTCTCCCGCGCTTCCGAAAGCCGCGCAAAACTCATGCGCATCCTGCGAAAAGGGGAAATTTGGGGGCGACCGGAAGAGGCAAAATCACTGCCGGAGGAGGTGTCCGCCAAGTTCAGGAGCGGCTGTTTTTCACCCGATGGTACACGGTTTTATTATGCACGGTGTGAAGAAGGCTGTACTGCCGAAATGGGCGGGAGCGTGGCCACATCTCCCTGCGCTATTTTTTGCATTCGGCGAACGGAAGAAGGCTGGGCAGCGCCTGAGCGGCTACGAACATACATCAATTTGGAGGCGAGTAACAACATGTTTCCCCACGTTGCACAGGCGGAAGGCTTTGAGTACTTGTTCTTCTCAAGTGATCGGGTAGGGGGCTTTGGGGGCTTGGACTTGTACGTTTGTGAACGGCCCCTGGATTCTGAAGAACTCGATTTTTCGTTTCCGCAAAACCTTGGAAGGACGGTAAATACAGGTGCAGATGAGGTAACCCCCTTTTATCAAGCCGATGCCAAAACATTGTGGTTCAGCAGTTTGGGACATCCTTCTTTGGGTGGACTGGATATTTTCAAAACCGAAAAAGAGGGCTCGATTTGGTCTAAGCCGCAAAACGCGGGTTCTCCCATCAATTCCCCTGTCGACGATTATTTTTTTGTGCTGAAAAAAAGTGGCGAGGGCGCGTACTTTTCTTCTAATCGTCGCGTGGGGGAGGCAAAGACCACTACCACCGACGACGATATTTTTGAAGTGTCTGGGTGGTAGAAAAAGACAACTCAAACACGCCCAATCCACCGAAGCTACCAACTCACCAAACTACCTTTGCCCCATGACTTTCCGAAATATTATCGCGTTGTCTCGACCAGAACATTGGGTCAAGAACATGTTCTTGTTCCTGCCCGCATTTTTTGCTGCGAGGCTGGCCGAAAGGGATATATTGTGCAACGCGCTGTTGGGCTTTGTGGCTTTTTCACTCACGGCCTCGGCAGTCTATGTGCTCAATGACTTGGTAGATGCACCCCAAGACCGCAATCACCCCGACAAATGCCGCCGACCTATTGCGAGTGGGGCGGTGAGCCGGAATGAAGGGATGCTTATCGGGACCATCTTGTTGGTGAGCGGCTTGTCAATGGCCTATTTTTTGCGCCCTGAAATGCTGGTTTTCAACCTGTTGTATTTTGTGGTGAATGTCGCTTACTCGCTTTCGCTAAAACATTTTGCCATTGTGGACGTGTCGCTCATTGGGCTGGGTTTTTTATTGCGGGTCTTGGCGGGAGGCGCGGTGACGGGGGTAGTCGTATCGCACTGGCTCATTGTACTTACCTTTCTTTTGGCGCTGATCCTTGGTTTCGCCAAGCGGCGTGGCGAATATCTGGTGGCCATGGGCGAGAGCAATTTCCGGAAGGCATTGGAGGGTTACAACCTGCCGTTTTTAGACATGAGCATTGTGGTGTGTTCAACCGTAGCAGTGGTGGCTTACCTTATGTACTGCTTCTCGCCGGAGGTTACGGGGCGCATTGGGAGCGATCAGATTTACTATACAGCATTTTTTGTGGTCGTGGGCGTTTTGCGCTACTTGCAACTGACACTGGTGTTTGGCAAAACGGAGTCGCCAACACGCGCACTGTTGCGCGACGGGTTTTTGCAGGTAGTGTTGCTCGCCTGGATTGGTTCTTTTGCGTGGTTGTTGTATGGGAAAAAATGGATGATGGGATTATGAAGTTACCTCCTAACTTCATTCAGGATTTCAAAAAACTTATGAAAAAACAGCACCTGAAAATCTATCGCATTGCTCCAATAATCGCTGTTGTGGTCGCCGGGGCGTTCGGTGTACACATGTGGAATATTGGCCTCCAGCAATCGCCGGTGCATCTCGCGATTGGTATCCAGAAAAAAATCGCCGAGGCCGCAGTCAATAATAAGGGGTAGATCCTGGTCCTTTAGTCGCGAAACGTAATTGACGGCAGATGCTTCCTCCCAATTTTGCCAGTGGAACAAAGGAGAGCCCAAGATCTTCTTCAAGTCCCAGTCATTTCTCTTGAACGGTCTTAAATCCAATCCTCCTGCCATGCTACCGGCTGCTCCAAAGATGTCTAAATGTTTGATTGCCAATATGATCGCCCCATGTCCGCCCATGCTGAGGCCCGCGATGGCTCGCCCGGCGCGTTCGCGACGTGTATTGTAATATTGGTCAATAAAATCCACCACTTCTTTCGAAATATAAGTGTCGTACCGTACCGTAGAATCCACAGGGCTGTCGAGGTACCAACTGTCGAAGCCACCGTCGGGGCATACGATGAGCATCTGGTAGTTGTCGGCGTGCTGGCGCAACTGGGGAGCGTCGTTAAGCCAGCCGGCGCAATCGCCACTGTAACCATGCAAGAGATACAATACAGGATAGGGTTGACCCGAAGCGCTATAATTTTCTGGAGCAACTACAAGACATTTAATGTTTTTCCGCATGGCAGCACTGAAGATTTCCAAGGTGTCCACATGGGCGGCTAAAGCGGAATTTGACACAATCAAACAGTTGAATATGAGGATTTTAAGAAAAATTGAACGATTCAAGATTTAAAAAATTTTGCGCAAAAATAGGCTTCTCAGCGTTTAGCGCCACTACCCCAATTTAGTTATTGGCACTTCTTTTGTTTTCTCACCCCAAACATATTTTAGATTCGCAATGAGAAAACTTCCTTTACTCCTCCTATTGGCTTTTTGCCTACAAGTTGTGCCTGTAACTTCCCAAAATCAGGCGTTTAAAAGTGCCATTCACGTCAAATTGAATTTCATTGATTACGGCTTGCTTTTTGACAACAAACTGAAAGTGGGGCAGGGCTTTGAATTTGCCTATTTCCGCAACATTGCCCCTGCGCTCAACATTGGCGTGCCCTTTAAATTAGGCTTGGCAAAACTCCCCGGAACCCAAGACGCCAATACCTTGACAGCGGGCCTCGACCTTCAATTCCGCCTCGAAAACATGAAGAGCGAGGCAAAGGTTATCCCATTTGCATTTGGCGGTGCAGGCTATGTTATTGAAAAAGACAATAGCCATGTTCAATTTCCATTTGGCGCGGGATTGCATTTTCGCGTTTCTCCTTATGCTTTCATCAATTTGCAAGGCGAATTTAGAAAGGCATTGATGGACGACCGCGATAACCTTCAGATCGGCATCGGTTACGTTTATCTGCTCCATCAATCTGAGAACAGGCCTGCTCCGCCCCAACCATTGACGAGTGATCAGGATAAAGATGGCACTCCTGATTCTTTGGACGTGTGCCCGACACTGGCCGGGCCGCCCACATCCCTCGGATGCCCGGATGCTGACAGCGATGGTATTGGCGATAAGGATGATGTTTGCCCCGATGAAGCTGGCATGATCGAAACCAATGGATGCCCGGACTATGACAAGGACGGTTTTGCAGATAAATTGGATGATTGCCCTACCGTGGCAGGCCCTTGGAACGGATGCCCGGATTCAGATCTGGACGGTATAGCCGACAAAGACGATAAATGCCCGAATGAAAAAGGAACTGCCAGCAACATGGGTTGCCCTGAATCGAAGGACAGCGATGGAGATGGCACACCTGACGATCAAGACCTTTGCCCAGATAAGGCTGGCCCTAACAAAGGTTGTCCAGACACAGACGGGGATGGTATTGCAGATAATTTTGACAGTTGTCCGGAGGTAGCAGGTACGGTGAGTAACAATGGCTGCCCAGAAGCCAAAGACACCGATGGCGATGGTTTTGTGGATGAAAATGACCAATGTCCGACAGAAGCAGGCCCAATCAATGGTTGCCCACAGCCCAAAGAACCCGACGCTGACGAAGATGGTGTGGCTGATAATAACGATCCTTGCCCGGACAAAGCAGGTACTTTCAATGGCTGCCCCGACTCTGATGACGATGGCATTGCCGACAACCTGGATAAATGCCCTGACATATTGGGAACGGCTAAAAACAATGGCTGTCCTGAGGTAAAAGACAAAGACGGAGACGGCGTGCCGGACAGTCAGGATAAATGTCCCACAGAGGCAGGAACGGCTAATAACAAAGGTTGCCCTGAAGTAAAAGACAAAGACCGCGATGGGGTGGCAGACGACCAAGACCCTTGCCCTGAAACGCCGGGTAAATTTGGCGGTTGCCCCGACTCCGATGAGGATGGTGTAGCTGATAACCTGGACAATTGCCCCGACGTGTCGGGAACGGCTAAGAATAATGGCTGCCCGGAAGTAAAAGACGCCGATGGAGATGGTATACCTGACAGCCAGGACAAATGCCCTACAGTAGCAGGAATCGCAAAAAACAATGGCTGCCCGGAAGTAAAAGACAAAGACCGTGACGGTGTGCCGGACGACCAAGACCCCTGCCCTGATAACGCAGGTAAACTAGGTGGTTGCCCAGATACGGATGGCGATAACGTGGCAGACAACGTGGACAAATGCCCAAATACTGTGGGCATCGCTTCCAATGATGGCTGCCCAGAGGAAAAGAGAGAAATAACAGCAGTCAGAGAAAAATTGGCTACTGCCGCCCGCGCCGTACAATTTGAGAGCGCCAAGGCGATTTTGAAAGACCAGTCTTACGATGTGCTGGACGAAGTGGTGACCATCATGCGCCAAAACGCCTCCTACTCGCTCTCCATAAGCGGCTACACCGACGATGTGGGCGATGATGCCGGCAACCTTCGCTTGTCGCAAGACCGCGCCAAGGCTTGCTACGATTACCTCATTTTCCGGGGAATTAAAGCAGACCGCATCCGATTTACAGGTTTTGGCGAAGCACGTCCGATCGCGAGCAACGATACGGAGAAAGGCCGCGAACAAAATCGGCGCGTGGAATTTGAGCTGATACTTGAGTAGTTGTTTATTTGGGGATTTGGTTATTTGTTGTTCCAGTGCGTGGTATTGCTGGTTTTGAGAAAAGCGGGAATACCAAGCTGTGGTAGAACAAATAACCAAATACCCAACTATACAAGT
>JACMMM010000319.1 GCA_014379065.1 Saprospiraceae bacterium | reverse complement strand
TCCGTGGTTGGCAACCCGAGTATCCAAGAACGGAGCCCTCAAATAACCAAATCCCTAAATAACCGAATCACCGAATTATTTCAATCGACCAAGTTATTTCAGCTGTTTTGGACAACATCGCACCTACCGAACAGTATTTTTCCACGGAAAGACGGATGGCTTTTTCGGCGCTTTGTTCCTCTAAATTTCCTGTGAGAATATAATGCAGGTGGATTTTCCGGAACACGGAAGGAACTTCGCCGGGCATGCGTTCGCCATCTGCTTCGACCCGGATATCGGTGAGTGGTTGTCGCATTTTTTTGAGCAGATGCACCACGTCAATAGCGCTGCAAGAGGCATGGCTCATCAGCAAAAGTTGCATAGGGCGGGGCGCCTTGCCTTCGCCGCCGACATCGGGCGAGCCGTCGGTTTCGGTGCGGAGGCCTTCTTCGGTTGAGCATTCAAAATGAACGGCATCGTTCAATCTTCGTAATTTGATTTTCATGTTTATGAATGGTAGCCACGAATTACACGAATTTCCACGAATCAGACATAGTTTCACTTGATTTTAGTGTAAATTAGTGCAATTCGTGGCTAAAAATAAATGGGATGGATGTTTAATCACGCCGCATTCCGCGCCGCATTGATGATCCCAAACATGGCCCGCAACACCAAATTGCGGTACATCTCGTGGGCTTCTGCACTCAAATTTTCTGCCTGAATTTTCTGCAATCCAAACTGTTGAATCGTAATGAGCGGCAACACGATTTCTTCCCGCAAGCTGATACTGTTCTTCGATGCAATGTTCTCCGCAAGCAAGTCGCCCTTGCCTGAAATTTCTTTCAGGCTCGCCAAAGTGCGTTCATATTCATCGTAAAGCATGTGCCAAAATTCCCCGAACTGTGAATCTTCGCCGATGTAGCGCGTCACGTCGAAATTGGATTTGGAGAGTGATTGCATCGAATTTTCGAGCAGGGTGCGGAAAAACAAAGAATGCTGGTAAAGGCGTCGCATTTCGTTCCCTCGACTTTTCAAAAAAGCCTCCATCGCGCTGCCGAGGCCGTAATAACCCGGTACGTTTTGCTTCATTTGCGCCCAGGCGCCTACGAACGGGATGGCCCGCAGGTCTTCAAATTTCATCCCGCCATCGCCACTGCGTTTGGTGGGGCGGCTGGCGATATTGCTATCGCCGTACCATTTCAGCGGGGTCATTTTTTCTAAATAGGGGACAAAATTGGGGTGATATTTCAATTTCAAATAGGACTCATAGGCGGCGTCAGCGAGTTCGTCGAGCAAGAGTCGGTCTTCCTGACTCAAGTCGCGGGAGTGACTGCGGTCTAAATGATTTTCCAGCCCGGCACTCAGCAAGCGTTCAATGTTGAAAGTAGCGGCAGCAATGGTTCCGTAAGTGCTGCTCACGGTTTGCCCCTGAATGGTGACTTGAATTGATTGATTTTCAATGTCTTGGCCGTGCGCCGCGTAGTAACTGGCGTTGTTGCCGCCGCCCCGACCGGGAGGCCCGCCGCGCCCGTCGAAGAAAATGACGGTGATGCCAAGTTCGCGGCTGACACGGGTGAGTTCTTCTTTAGCCCGGTAGATGCTCCAGTTAGCACGGAGGTAGCCACCGTCCTTGGTGCCGTCGGAAAAGCCGAGCATGATGTGCTGCGTCTGGTTGCGGCTGGCGAGGTGGGCCGCGTAGTGTTGGTTAGTATAAAGTTGTCGCATGATGTCGCCGCAATGGGCAAGGTCATCAATGGTTTCAAACAGCGGCACAATGTCGAGGGAAGGGCTTTCTTGCCAGATCAAGTTGGCCAAGGCCAGCACTTCGGCGACATTGAGCGCACTCTGGCAGTTGGAAATGATATAGCGATGGCTGCCGAGTTCGCCGTTTTTTTGCTGAATGTCACGAATGGCGGAAAAGGAGCGAATGGTTTCCTTGACAAAAGCGTCGGAAAAATCGTTCTCGTCTAGGTAGTGTTGTGTGCTAAGGAGGCGGTTAATTTTAGTGCTCTCGTCTCCTTGCAAGAATTCGTCGGCGTTGTAGCCATGGGGTTTTTCGTGCCAGTTCTCCATGATGGCCTGCCACACTTCACCGTGTTTTCGGCTGTCCTGTCGGAAATCCAGACTGGCAAATTAAATGCCGAACACCCTTATTTTCCGGTTTAAACGATCCAATTCTTCCTGAAAATGCGCCTTATGGTCTGCAATGAGTTTGGTGCGGGCAAGCATTAGTTCATCCAACAAATCCTGGCACCGGGTATAGCCATCTTTTTTTTCAGGATTATAAAGCGTGTTGTAAATTTTTTCCTCAGCTTTCGCGATGATCTCCTCCACCCCCCGGAAAGTCAGGCGGCGTTTCAGTTGTTTGATGTCGCGATAATAACCGCGCAGCACGGCATCTCGCAGGCGGTCGGCCACGAGGCGGGTGGTATCGGCGGTGACAAAAGGGTTGCCGTCGCGGTCGCCGCCAGGCCAAAAACCGAGGGCTAGCAGGCGCGGATTTTCAAACGTGGTGACATCTTGATCCAATTCGCGCAGCATCCTGTACAAAACATCGGGGAGGGTATGGTAAAACACGTGTTCCATATACCAACCCAGACTCAGCGCTTCTTCATAAGGCGTGGGTTTTTCGCGGTTCACGAGGGTCGTCCTGCCCAGTTGCATGAGCAGCAGCCGAATGTTTTCCAGCTGGTGATCGTGGATTTCTTTGCCCAGGTCATTAATGATGCCGAGCACTTTTCCAGGGTAAAACTGGGTGGGGTGGGCCGTGAGCACAAGGCGCATGCTGAAATGGCGGATTTTTTCTAACAGTGCTGCTCGCACTACCTCCGAGTCGTGGCTGGTAATCAGGTATTTCATCGAGCCAGGACCGTTCATATCGTGGGTTTGCTCGAAGAGCGAATCTTCCACCGAATCAAACAAAACCACCTGACGCTCAATATATTGGATAAAATAACGCAGCAAATGGTGTCGGGCATTATCGTCCAAATCAGCCGCATATTCGTTCCAGAAAGACTCTACAAGTTCCTGTGGGCTTTTGCCTGCTTTGTATCCTGCTTCGCAATGCTGGGCAAACAACGCCAAGAGCGTTCCGGTCTCTGCAATTTCATTGAAGGGAAGGCTCAAAAACAGGCTGTTGTACGTGTGGTAAGGCAGCGCGGCGGGGGAGTTGAATTTCATCATACATTAGTATTTACATCATCCCCACAAACTCGTCAAAAAGATACCGCGCATCATGAGGGCCTGGGCTCGCTTCCGGGTGGTATTGCACACTAAAAGCGGGGCGGTTTTTAAGCCGGATACCTTCTATCGTGTTGTCGTTCAGGTTGATATGTGTGGCTTCGACGAGGCTGGGCGAGTCATACACGGCTTGTTCCACTACCCCAAAGCCGTGGTTTTGGCTGGTGATTTCGCTAAGTCCGCTGAGGAGATTTTTGACCGGGTGATTGAGGCCGCGGTGTCCGTGGTGGAGTTTGTAAGTAGGAAGTCCGGCAGCCAATGCAAGCAATTGCTGGCCCAGGCAAATACCAAAAAGCGGCTTCCCATCTTCAAGCATTTTTTTGACCGTGTCGACCGCGTAAGGCATGGAAGCCGGATCGCCGGGTCCATTGGATAGGAAATAGCCGGTTGGTTTCCAGAATTTTACGGTTTCAAAATCTGTTTTGGCAGGGAAAACTTGGAGGTAACAATCGCGCTGGTCAAAGCAACGAAGGATGTTCTTTTTTACCCCATAATCCATCACAGCCACGCGGTGTTTCGCTTCTGGATTGCCGATGAAATAAGGCTCGCGGGTGCTCACAGTGCTCGAAAGTTCGAGACCAGCCATGCCGGGTGTAGCAGCGAGAAGGCGCTTCAACTCATCCAAATCTTCAATCTCGGAAGAAATGATGCAGTTCATGGCGCCACTTTGGCGAATATGCTGCACAAGGGCGCGGGTATCAAGGTCGTGAATGGCGACAAGGCCTTCTTGCTCAAAATAATCCTGAATACTGCGGTGGGCGTTGATCCGGCTAAAGGGCACGTTGAAGTTGCGGCACACGAAACCAGCGATTTTAATGCTGTCGCTTTCTACTTCTTGATCGTGAATGCCGTAGTTGCCAATGTGAACGTTGGTGGCTACCAGAATTTGCCCCGTGTAGGAAGGGTCGGTAAAAATTTCCTGATAGCCCGTCATGCCTGTGTTGAAACAGATTTCGCCGGTGGTGGTGCCAATTTTTCCGGCGGCTTTGCCCTGAAAGAGGGTGCCGTCTTCGAGTAAAAGGAGCGCTTTTGTCATGGATGCAATTTGGGGCGCAAAGGTCGGGGAAAAACGCGGATTTTTTATTTGGCGGGCTATTTTCAAAAAAGACCTACTTTTCCTTCGCTAAAACCCAAGCGTCCAAACTGTCCAAATTCGATTAGCCCACCATTTCTTATCGCCGCTTATGCTTCAAGCTACTTTACAAGACCAGGTCTTCGAGATGATACTCGGTCGGTTTGCGCGCCGGGCAGATGCTGTGGATGAACTGTGCCATTTGCTCAACCTCGCAAAAGATCCGATCTACCGACGACTACGGGGTGATACGCCCCTTTTGCCGGAGGAATTGGGATTGTTGTCCCGACATTACCGAATATCGCTCGATACTTTGGTGATTGGGCAAAGCGACAATGTGGTGTTCGACTTCAATGCTTTCTCGCGGAAAATCAGCAGTTTTTCCGATTATTTTTCTTCGTTGAATGGCGACCTTGAGCGGATCAACAAGATGCCCAACGCACACCTTTTTTATACTTCGTCTGAATTGCCGTTGTTCACTTATTGCCTCTTCCCCGAACTCATTGCTTTTAAATTGTACCTCTGGGGCCGCACCACCTGGAACCTGGAATGGCTGCGCGACCGTCAATTTTCGTTCGACATCATTAACCAACCCGTCATCCGCGAGAGTCAGTCTACCCTCAATCACTACCTCAGGCTGCCCGGCACGGAACTCTGGACGACTCAAATAATGGACAACTCCCTGGCTCAAATCGAGTACCATGTGTACGCTGGGGGTTTCTGCGATGCTCGCGATGCGATTGTGCTCATTGACCGGCTGCAAGATTGGATTACTCACATGAAGGCCATGACCAGTGCAGGGCTCAAGTTCAACATCGGCGAAAGCCCTGGAAGCGGGCATAGTCCATTCAACCTGTTTTATAATGAAATGGTGTACGCCAACATCGCCGCGCTCATCACCTCAGATGTAGGCCGAATGGCTTATACGGGGTACTGTACGCCCAATTTTTTGAAAAGTACAGACGCTCGACTGTGCGATTACACGCAAAATTTCTTTGACAGCATCACGGCAAAATCTACGCCACTCAGCCATGCAGCGGACAAAAACCGCGATTGGTTTTTTCGCGAAATCACCCAAAAGGTGGAGCGCAGGCGACAGCGCATTTTGTTGCATATCGAAGAGAATCAATGATTGTTGACGGGTGACCTTTGACTGTTGACTTTTGGCTATTGACCTTTGACTGTTGACCGTTGACTATTGATCTTTGGCTATTGACCTTTGACTTTCCTGTGATGCCACAACCATTAGACTTGAATACTGCTGCGCTAAAAGATAGGCTCGATGCGGCTGCAGCCCGGTACAACAGACCCGACTTCATCGCTGCGGACCCGATCTCTATTCCGCACCGTTTTGCGAAATTGCAAGACCGGGAGATCATGGCATTCTGGGCGGCCACCCTTGCCTGGGGGCAGCGCAAGACCATCATCCAGAGCGCCAACCGTTTGGCTGAATTGATGGACAACGCACCGCACGATTTCATGCTCAACCATTTGGAGCAAGACCGAGCGCATTTCGAGTCGTTCAAACACCGCACTTTTCAAGCCACCGACACGCTGTGGTTTTTGGAGTTTTTTCAAAATTACTATCAAAAGAACGCCTCGCTTGAAATGGCCTTTTCCCAACACCTTAGTGCTGACGACTTGACCGTGGAAAACGCGCTTCGGGGTTTTCACGACCTTTTTTTTGACCATCCTTATGCACCAGAACGTACGCGCAAGCACGTGGCTACACCCGCACGGGGCAGCACTTGCAAGCGGCTCAATATGTTTCTCCGCTGGATGGTCCGAAAAGATGAAGCGGGGGTGGATTTTGGCGTTTGGCAAAAAATAAGCCCGGCTCAATTGCTCATCCCGCTCGACGTACATGTGGAACGAGTAGCGCGCCATTTGGGCCTCTTACAGCGCAAACAAACCGATTGGCAATCAGTACTTGAGCTCACCGACCATCTCCGCACCTTCGACCCCGCCGATCCGGTGAAGTACGATTTTGCGCTCTTCGGGATGGGGGTTTTGGAAACGGGGACTATTGACCGTTGACCGTTAACTATTGACCGTTGACCATTGACTTTTGACCGTTGACCATTGACCATTGACCGTTGGCTTTTGGCCTTCGACTTGAGGCTAGCAGACTTCAATTCAACGGTAAATGGTTAAAAGCCAACGGTAAATGGTCAACAGTCAAAAGTCAACGG
>JACMMM010000318.1 GCA_014379065.1 Saprospiraceae bacterium | reverse complement strand
TCGTTCGGTGGTTCGCAAGGAACCGAGAGTTAATGACGTCAAGGTTACTTACGTTACCAGAATTAATACTAACCTGGCCATTTCCGTTAATCAACATTCTTAATCTATAAAATCCATCCTCATTTGTAAAAAAAGATAGTTTTGCTGTTGTTTTACTACCTGGCGCGGACCAATCTTCAGCAGTTGCACACGTTATCCAGGCGCCACCATTCCATGTGTTCCCGCTCCCATAACTACCCCCAAAAAAAAGATTACCCAGTGTGGAATTTAATCCAACAGGCGCCGGCGCCTCACTTGTGCCGGCTAATCCAAAAAGGTTTACAGAAGCACCCCAATTGTTATATTGTTTGATAAGCAGTCCGCTTGCTTGAACGGGGTATTTAGTTTGCAGCACAGTTGAGAACCCGGATTCATCAGAGATTTTCCAGGGTGTGCTGATGGTTCCACTGTCGATCGAAATACCGTCTCCGGCGGTATAAGTCGACCCTACGGCGTTCTGCCAACTTGCCAGTCCAGTTGCATCGCTGGTCAGTACCTTGCCCTCGCCCGGCGAACCACCCGCGATTTTTAGTTGCCCGGCAATTTCCACATTGCCATTGTTTTTGACAACCAACTGATTGGGGGTGATACAGGTACCAAGGGTAATATCCCCTGTTTCACAATTTTCTATTTTTAAATCGCTCACAATTTCGCCAATAAAAGCGCCATCTCCATTCGTGCCGCCGCTGCCGCCATGCGAGAGCTGCAACCAGGTAAAGGATTGGCCTTCATCGTGTACCTGTAGTTTTTGGTTAGGGCTTATGACACCAATTCCAACTTTTTTCGTTTGGTCGGTCGTACTCAGTGCCGATGATTCCGTCCAGCCGCCACCGACCGGAAGGTTAACGGTGCCGCCGCCGTTCGAGAGGCTTAGTTGAGTACCGTTTAGTGAAAGTGTTTGCAATTCATTTGTAGGGCTATTATCGGCTGATTGTTGGGCATAAAGGGCATACGGAACGGAAAGTAGCTCAGTGGCGCCCAAGGGGGAAAAGTTATTGCCGCCGTTCGGGTCAATGTCAATTTTCAACCATTTTGGGGTTTGACCCCAGGAGATGGCGTTGAAATCGCCCGATTGAAATTGCCCCGCACCGATTTGAAGGTTTATCAGTCCGAACGCGTTGGTACTCAGTGTATGTCTTTCCACATATTGGCTCGCACCATTGGGGGAACCGTCGGTGATGCTGATTTGCAGCGAAACCAGTTGGTTGATCAGCGGGTCGCCGGAACTGTTGCGCACGGCGGCCTGGTAGTTGAAGCGGCCGGGGGCTTGTTGGGCCGAAAGGAGTTGCAGGAAACAAAAGGCGAAAAGGAAAAGGGTAATCTTTTTCATGGGTGGGTTTTACATTTTAATGAGTTGAAATCCGGCCATACCTACCGGGTTGCGAATGTGGAGGAGGTAGGATCCGGTCGGGAGCATGGTCAGGTCAATGCGCCGCTCAACTGATCCGGTCTCAAGGGATACCGTTTGAAGGTATTTACCCGACGCATCGAACAATTCGACCTGCGTACCAGGTATAAAAGGTGTTTCGCTTTTGAGCGTAACGACCGTTTCGGCCGGGTTGGGAAAAACCGACAAGCCCGCCAGCGTGATCGGCTCTATGGCCGATACCGAGATAAGCACCCGGTTATCCTGGTGAAAACCCTGGGTGCAAGCCTGCAGGTTGTTGCTCAAAGTGAGCGTTGCCACCTCGCCAACGGTGGATTGAACGGAAATGCCCGGCAAGGCGCTTTCTAAACCTGCAGCGCCGACCACTTGAAGTATGGCAGAATACTGGGCATTTGCAGGCAAAAAACCGGTCAGAATGAAAATAAGTGTGTGAATTAGCCTCATGGTATACATACGTTTGATGTATACCCATATCCTACCACCGGGAATGGCGTAAACAGAAGGCTCTTTTTTTTATGATTTTTTTCTCAAGAGGAATCCAACATTAATTTAACAGCACCCGCCCCGTCCTGAAAAAAGAGGTTGCACATGCTCTAATCATAAACGGTAAGTTTTCCGGTGTGCAGCACCGTTCCCTGTGTAGTCATTTCCAGGGTATAATAATAAAGCCCAGGCGCGAGTGAAAGGGCCAAACTTTTTTCAAAGCGGTTTTCCTGTGAACCCGCTTTCAGCGGCAGCAAATGCTCAAAGACCGGCTTTGGATCGCGGTTGTTAAACAAGGATAGCAACAATTCTTTTTCTTCCAATTTCGAATATAAGACGCCCTTAAACACCAAACGCCTGGACTGCCGCGTAGTGTAGCGAGCGTTATAATCAGGACTGAGTAGGCTCAAGGAGTCAGTTTGGAAGCTGCGGGTCATGCTGCTTATTTGCGCTTCAAAGGCATTGTTTGGCTGGAACCGGAGGGCGCCTGCTAAAGTTTCTGGAGCAACGCTGGGCGTGTTTTTAGCTGCCAGAGTATCCTGATTTTTCAATGGAGGCGTTCTGGGGTTGTCAGATGGGATATTTTGTTCAAGGTTGTTTGGAATGGTTTCGTGCGTATATTCCCTTGTTGCCCAATAACTTATTCCAAAAACAAGCAAAATGAAGAAGGCAACCATTGGCCATTTATTCCTTGGTTTTTTTTGATACGTCAATTCCTCCTTCTGTAGCATTTTTTTGAGATCAAGGAATTCTTTGCGTTCAAATTCGGCAAACAAAGCCTGATGAAAACGAAATTCCGATTCGAACTCCGGATCATTGTTTAGCCGCAATTCGAAAGCCGCTTGTTGTACAGGCGATAATTTTCCCAGTAAAAAATCTTTGATCAAAATCGTGTCCTGATGACTATCCATAATTAGCGTTGATATAAGGAATCTTTACCTGAGCGGGCATACAGCTCGCGTAATTTTTGAATACAGCGCATTTTGGTTACACGGGTTACTTCTTCCGAGGCATAGCCCATTTGCTGCGTAATGGCTTCAATAGAAATGTTTTGGTAGTAAAACAATTTAATGATGGTAAGGCAATTTTCACTCAATTGCCCCAACCCAGAACTAAGCAAGCGCTTTTCAGCGGGCTCCAGCGCCTCTTCGGTCGCCTCTTCCGGGAAATCCAGTTTTTGTATAAACTGTTCATCATTCGGATCAAAATAAATCTCTTTCGCCGATGAATATCGCCTTTTGAGCAGTAGGTTTTTAGCGATGCCGATGATATAAGGGAAAGGGCCGTTCGGCAATTCCTGGATTTTACCTTTTCTCAGGTTTAAGAAAAAAATCACCATTGCATCTTGATATAGGTCGGCAATTTCAGCCTTGTCGGCTTGTATTTTTTTCTGAATGAAACTAAAAAAATCATGCCGGTGCGTGTGATACAGTTCCTGCAAGGCCAACGATTCGTCGGCTATTAACTGCGAGAGGCATTGGCTTTGTGAATGTGGCAGAACTTGTTCCATGGAGGTCATTTAATGGGGCAAAGTTAACGACAACCTATTTCAGCAATACAAACCCCGCCCAGTTATAAGGCGATCCTGCATATTTTTTACGCATTTGGGCCTGGGCCGCTGCAAAAGCCTTGGGGATATCTTGCTTTTTTAACAACCACTCGCAGTAAAAGGCTGTCATAAGTTCGCGCGTGGTCTGGTCGTTTACCTTCCAAAGGCTCATGATAATGTATTGGACGCCGGCAATTCTGAATGCTCGCTGAAGCCCATAAACCCCTTCGTTGTTTTGAATCTCGCCTAGGCCGGTTTCACAGGCGGAAAGCACCACCAATTCGGTCTGTGCGAGGTTCATCCGGCTGATCTCGTAGGCGGTCAGAATGCCGTCTTCCAGTCCTTCCGGGACGGGTTCGCCTTTCCAGGCCTGGTTGCCCCCTGCCATTACCAGTCCTGTGCGGATCAAGGGGTGAGCCGCGTACTTGAACGCAGGCTCATTTCCGGTTTTATTTTTACTGGCTCCGGAAGGGTCAGGGTAAAAGAAGCCATGCGTGGAAACGTGAATGATTCCCGGTGAATCCCCCTTGCTTCCCAAACGAAGGAAAGACTCTTCAGTAGCCTGGAACCCGGTATCCAACTGAACGGCATAGCCATTTTTTTGCAATAAACCGGCAATTTCCTGCGCCTCGCGTTTAGATTCCGGCAGATAAGTCCAGGTATCTCCCCGGTAGCTTGAGTCGGATTTAAATTCCAGTTCGTCACCGACGCCGATACCACGTGTTTTAGACGCATTCGCCGTCGAAATGGAAGTGCTGTCCATTTGATAATGAATACCCCCGGCCAGATAGGCCGTAGCCGGTCGGACAGGGGAGTGATAGTCAACGACCAATTGTCGGGTACTACCCAGGAGAATTACCTGATAGCGATCAGAAAAAACGGCCTGGTCATTCAGCGGTATGGCGCCCAGGTTCAAGCGGTGCAACAAGCCCGTAGGTGCGCAGTACAGTGTTTTTACGCCTGACAAATGCGGTTCAATGGGCTTCCAGATCAGGTCGTACAAGTTTTTGGCTGCTCCTTTTTGATATTGGTACAAGGCATTGATCTTGTTGGAACTTCCTCCTCCGGCAAATTGCATCAAGGACGCGATTTCTTCCTTTTCAAACAGGCGGATAAAAAGTGGTGAAGTATAGCCGGGGCGAAGTAGTAAGGCGGCGTAAAGGATGGTATCGCCTGGCAATTCAGAATGTTGATAAAACCGAACAAACTCTAAAGCAGCCTCATCGGGCCTTAAAGCCTGTGCTACCTCTTGCCAACTAACCTGTTGTCGAGCAGCAGCAAATCCACTAGCAGATCGCACCAATATCGTTTCAAGGGAATCAGTTTCATTAATTAAGGTGTTAATTACGCTTTGGTCTATATTTTTTTGTGAAATTTTATCACTCACTTTTTTACGGTGATCATTCCAGTCATCATATACCAATGCAAGCGGGCTTGGAGCTGTTAATTCCGGAAGCCGGTTTAGGGCAGCACTTCTATTTTCTATAAAATTTTTTACAAAAAGCTGATCATCATAGTAGAACTCTGCGAATTTTCCAGTCGGTTCTTTTTGAGCAGACAAACAACTGCCGAGAAAATCTTCCCAGACCAAGTAGTCATTACGAGAATTTAATAATTCGCGCTCATTTTTGATCAGTCCGAAAAGAGTGAGGTTTTGGCACAAAAATGTATACATATCATGACATAATTCTAAATTTATCGGTTCGGTTGAATCAAATTGAGCCATCAATATATCCATCAGAACAGATCTAATCATTCTATGCCTTGGGTTCTTAATTTTTAGGATTTGAAGTGCTTCGAAAAGCTTCTTTTTTGCGTTTCCATAGTCTTTTTTATTGTAAAACAAATACCCTAAATTCGCAAGACTAACGGCGTATTCCGGGTTGTCTGCACCGTGAATTTTTGCTTTAAATTCGATGGCTAAATTCAAATAATATTCAGCTTGTTCATATTTTTTTGTTTTGGTGTACATATTTCCCAAATTATTAATTAGGGAGGCATATACCTCCCCCTTTGGTAAATTACTACTGTCATAAAGCATTTTTGCTTTAATCAAATACTCAAGCCCCTCATCATATTTACCCCAATCCAAATAATTGTTTGATACATTCACCAGGCCCCTAATATAGTCAAGGTGACCCTCTCCCAATACTTTCTTTCGGATTTGGAGCACCTCCAACCAAATTTTTTGACTCTGTTCCAGGTTTCCAATGTCGTTATAGAGTACGGCAAGATTCCCCAAGACTTGCACATATTCTGGATGATCGGCGCCCATAATTTTTTTCCTAATGTCAGCAGAAACAAGATAACACTTTTCTGATTGATCATATCTGCCCATTTTTCTATAAACCAGTCCCAGATTCATCAAGCTGCTTGAATAATCATAACTGTTTTTTCCTAAAACTTCTTCCCGAATTTTCAAACTACTCAGTAAGTATATTTCAGCCGAGTCCAGAATACCCTGCCTCCAATAGACCAGGCCGATATTATTCAAACAAACCGCATACGGCTTACTTTTTTCTCCATAAAGACTTAATGCAAGGGTTTTATACTTTGAATTATAAGTGAGGGCAAGCGCATAATTACCCAAATTTGAATGGGCGCTTGCCAATCCTTTGTAGGCATTCATACTACCCCTACCCTGATCATTGTTTTCCAGGCATATTTTCAATGCTTCAGAAAATTTAAGCTCGGCTTCTTGGTATTTTGCTTTAAATAACAATATCCTGCCTTCAACATACATCGTTGCTGCATAAAGTACCGAGTGCTTTCCGGATAAACTGTCGGCCTTTGCTTTGGCAACATCAAGTAAACTTTGGGCATCCGGTATCCGTGCCTGGAAAACCAATGTTTCAGCGGAATCCAGCAAAGCGTAAATCGCTTTTTCGGAGTTGAGCGGCTCGAAGGCCTGAGCGTTCAACACTAAACCATTGGCAAAAACATAAGCAAAAAAAAGAAAACGCTTCATAAAATGCGGTTTGAATATTACCGCATAAATATATGACTTGTGCTGAAAATCAACTTGAATTCAAACAAGCATCAATCCACGCGCTTCCAAAGCACCCCGTTTTTAGTGCTGAACCGCTCCAGTTTTTTTGATCGAGAATTCCCCTCAAGGTGGTTTCCGCCTGCTCCCCGGATACGCCTGCCAACACGGCAAACTCCTTGGTCGTAAGGGTCGGATATTGCGCAAAAAGTGCATGGGGTGTTGTATCGCTGGTGGAGCTCAATTGATCCGTATCACCCCCAAGCGATACATATTTTTGCCCGTAAGCTTGAACGTTCCGGTTGTGACGAAAAAAAGCTCATTTGCGCTGATTTGTTTGCTGCTTTCGGGAACAAGGAGCGTCCCGCTATCTTTTTTGATATCGAATACTTTTTGCCGTTCCATTTTGCCATCGCCGGATATCGTCAGCATCCCGGCCACGGCATCCCTGAAACTACTAATGTCTTTTGCCAGTGCTGTTACAGGCTGACTGATATTGTCTTTGTCATCGTTGTAAACGAAACACAAGCTGGCCCCAGAAACCATAAGGGCATAGCTGCTGTATTTTTCTGTTCCCCCAAAGGCCTGTTTTTTAGGGACCATCTTCACCCAGTCTACGCTGCCTTTGGGCGATATGCTGGATACCAGGACGTCGTTGGTGTTATAGTTGGTCACTGTTTCCATGCGCCCTGCTGTTGAGGTATAACTTTCATGGGTGGTAAACACTTCTTCAGCCGTTAGCACCACCCCTCCATCCTCACGCAAGATCAAGTCTTTCATTTCGAAATTTGGATCCAACCCTTCATTACCGCTCTTGTCTTTTTTTATGTTAAAATTTTTGATATCCGACTCGCTTAATTCTTTGTTGATAGCAACTTCTACAGCTCCGGTTTGTCCGTTGGTTTTATTGTAAAAAATGCCCTGAATTACCCCTTTATTATCGTTCGTGTATAATCCAGCGTAATAAAGATCGCCGTTCTTCCCCACGTTGATGCTTAAATCCGTAATGAATTTGCCCGTTACCTCGGGGCTGATCTCTCTGGCTTTATCATTGGTTGCATCCATAGAAAAAATGACCATTTTATACGGTAACGGCGCTGGGTCATCTTTTTTATTCGATGCTTTTTTGTCCTTTTTATCGTAATAAACTTTTGCCGATAAAAAAACCTGCCCAGTATTGGATATAGCCAGGTTCAGGATTTTTAGTTGCTCTTGGGTGTAAGGGAGTGTAAAATTATGCTTCCAAATATTGGCAAGCTGATTGTCCTGAACAGATACCAGCAACTTGGTTTGTATTTTATCGTCATCATGATCCGCCCATGCCGCAAGGAGTATTTTGGAGGTGTCTGCCGATATCTTCCACTTGATCATATTGGGAAGATTGTCTCTATTGTCATAAGGAATACTGGCAATCCGCTGCGTTTTTTGAGATGTAGCATCCATGCCCACTATGGTGGCGGAAATGGTAACTTTTGAGGCGTTTTTATCATTATTTCGAGTACACAATACAAATTTTTGCTGCGCATAGAGCATATCGTCAAATTCGATATCACTATCCTCTATCTTGATTTCTTTATTCAAGCCAAGATTAAACGCGCGATCATATTTTTGCAGAATGGGGGTGAATTTTTTATATAAAAAAAAGCCTCGATTTTCTTCCGCAAGGAGTACATAGTGCCCGCTTGGGTCGGAATACAGGTGATTCCACAGGTACATATCTCCGTTCGTTTTGAATTCCGGGCCAATTTCAACAGAGGCTTTCTGGCTAAAAAGTGTGCTGGCAACCAGCAGGCTGGCAAAGCTGAGTGTAAATATTTTCATGGGTGTGAAGGTACTAGGATTGGGTCTGGGTTGCCTGTATATCAAGACTAAATCCGTCATCAACGACACACCATACCCGGATTATCAAAAACCCCCTCCGTTAGGGTGCCGTTTTTATCAGGGGAACGAATTTGATTCCTTCATTTCCTTCCACGACTAAATAATAGATTCCGGCAGGCAGCATGGACACATCCACCGGGTATTTGTAATTTCCAGCAGGCATCCGGGTCTGGCTAGCAATGGTTTTTATCCGGTGCAGCCCGGCGTTAAGCAAACTTACCTGCACGGAATTTGCCTGAGACATGCTGAAGTGTAACTCCGTCTGTTGAGCCGCAGGATTAGGCGACACGCCAATATGTTCGAGCCATTCTGGGTCGGCGGTATTGCTTGTTTTTTGGATCAACAGCCTGGCCAGGAAGCTGTGCGGGGCTGTGGTATCGGTTTCATAGAACCCACCGCCGATTAATAGGCTGCCGTCAGGCTGGAGGATCTGTTTAGTACAAAAATTGTCGTAATCTACCAATAATGTGCCTAATCCTGTTCCGTTAAAGCTGGTATCGGGACTGCCGTCAGGCAGAAAACAAAACACGACGCTTTGAGTGGGCGCTCCGAAACCGATCGACTGTTGCTCATTGAAATGGCCCAGCGCGATGAACCGCCCGTCGGGCAGCACGTCCACTTGGGTCAATACATTTTCAAAACCAAGCGAAAAGGTTTTTATCCCATTGTCACCGAAAGTTATGTCCGGCGTTCCGTCGGCATGCAGCCTGAACAGGGCGAATGCATCGTCAGCCGATCCGCTTATATAACCAACAAGCAGAATCCTTCCATCGGCAAGTACGGCCAGATCGGAAACGGCCTCCAGCTCGTATCCGAACCATGGCGAAGTAACGCCGTTTACCCCGAAAGCCGGGTCCAGGTTTCCGTCCGGCAACAAACGACTGACCTGCCCGAAAGTAGAATCGGGCGAGCCGTCGGCGTTGAAGCGGGCTACAGCGAATAAAGGGGTCTGAAATGGCGATGCAACATCCTTACCTTGCGAGATCGAAACAATTTTTCCATCCGAAAGCGGGAGCAGGTCGTTGTGATAGCCAACATTGCCGGGATAAAATGGGAGTATGCCCTGGTTGCCAAAACTTTGATCAGGGCTGCCATCGGGTAAATACCGGGCGAGATACACATAGTCATTGGTGGTTCCGGCAAGCAGAAGATTTCCGTCTGGCAACAATTCTACGTCGCGAAGACCGGTACTGAATCCCTGTTTAAGTCTCAATATACCGTTTACCCCAAAAATGCTGTCGAGCGGCAGGGACTGCGCAGACAAGTTGATGCCAAGCAGGAAAGGGAATAAAAAGCTGAACCTCAATTTCATGTTCATTGAATTTACAGTCAAAAGTAGACATTCCCACGGCATGATCCAACAGCGGGAATGATGGGCCAAAGACTGCCGGCTTCGGTAAAACCAGCTTTTAGCAAAACTTTAAGCCCGCTTTCCAGCCCTCACATACTTTTTGCCGGGCGCCGACGGTTAATAGCCGTTTTCCACCCGAAAGTTTTTCACTTCACTCCTTACCTGCTGCCTATACGCCACTTCCTCGACTTCATTCAACTGCTAATTTTTGTATGAACCGATTCTGGTTGTGTGCGTGGCTGTGCGGAGTGGCACTCACTCCCCTCGTTGCCCAAGAAAACGAAGCCTTTCCTACTATCTGCACCGAGATTATACTCGACGCTCCTGAAAACGAACTCCCGTCCTTGCCGCCCGGGTTCACTGCCCGCGCTGTGGCCTTCAAACCGGAGATAGGCAAATACTGGCCCAATGGCAAAGTACTGAAAGTGCGCTTCCTCAGCGGCACAGAAGCCGAGCGGGCAAAGGTGCGTAAATACGCTGCGGAATGGTCGGACGTGGCAAACATCAAGTTTTTGTTTGTTGAAAAAGGGCCCTCCGACCTGCGGGTGAGCTTCACCGCCGGTCTGGGTACCTGGTCGCTGATCGGCACCGACGCCAGTCAGGCTCCGCAAAACAAGCCCACTATAAATTTTGGCTGGTTCAATGGCCTCACACCGGAATCCGGTTATCGGGCCGCTATTCTCCATGAGTTTGGCCATGTACTGGGTCTGTTGCACGAACATCAGCATCCCAGTGGCGGCATTCCCTGGGACAAGCCCAAACTCTACGCCTATTACAAGCGCACGCAAGGCTGGGAGTCCGGTCGGGTGGACGAACAGGTGTTGTCGCGCCTCAACAGCAGCAGAACGCAATATACGCGCTACGATCCGGCGTCCATCATGCATTACGCCATTCCCAATGCACTGACGGTCGGCGACTTCGAAGTGGGCAATAACAACGAATTGTCGCCCACTGACCGCGCTTTTGTTGCTAAAGTATATCCAAAAAAACCTGGTGTCAGTGTCACCCCCGGAGTCGTCACGCCGCGCCCACCTGCACGGGTAGATGCTACCATGACCATTCGCGATGAACTTGGCAGCGGGCAAAAACGCGAGCAGGTGTGGGTGACGATAAACGGGGTTACGCGCAGTTTTACACTGGATCAAACCGGGCAACGGGCGGCGCGGATGACTTTCACGCTATCGAAAGCCGGCCCCTGCGATTACGAAATACGCACCAGGACCACTTTTCTGCGCCGTGTGAACGGCGTCCTGAAGGAAGTGCAGCGCCAGGGATACGGTTCCGGCAGGGTGAACGTGCGCGGACAGCTTACGTTTGACCTTGTCATGGGCAATGTTATTCGAGATGGGTATTTTGAGCTGAAGCTGGTGACGCAGCAGGTATCTTCGCAGTAGCGGAATCTATGCGTTTTCCGATATTAGGTGCTTGAAATTAACTATTTAAACCACCCCTTTACCCGCTTTACCCAGTCTCCTGACTTTTTCTTTTTAGGTTCTGATCCCAATAAAAAACCGTAGGGTTTGAGTGGTTCCACGTGATCGCACACAATTTTGACAATGCCCAACAAGGGAATGGCAAGCACCATGCCTCCGATACCCCATACCATCTCTGCAGCCACCAGCGATAAAATCGTGAAAACCGGGTTTATATTTACCTCAGCCCCCACCACCAGCGGCTCCAGCACATAGGTTTGAATAAATTGAACAAGGGCATAAACAATAAGGATACCGACAATCAATTGGGTGTCGCCCCCTTGTGCAAGGGATACCAACACCGTGACAGCAGTACCCGTAATGTTACCGACGAAGGGCACAATTTCAAGCAAACCGCATAACACAGCAAAAAACAACGCATGTTTCACGCCGGCAATACTGAACCCAATGCCATACATGACCCACAAAATCAAGATCATAGTCGCTAATCCGGATAGGTATTTTTGTACTACCTGACTTGATTCCTGAATAATGATTTCAGTTTCTGCTTTTTTCGCAGCGGGCACCAGCATCAGGATGAATTTTTTAAAATGATTGCGGAAATAGAGAAACAAGAAAATATAAACCAATACCAGAATCGTATTGACCGATATTCCCATCAGTGCACTTAGCACACTTCCCACCATTTTCGAGGCATCCCCTCCTCCTGAAGATTGCTGCTTTTCCATCATCTCCTGCTGTTTTTCCGGCGAAATGCCAAGGCTATCGCTGATAAACTGTCGCAACTTATTCAGCATGTTGGAGGCTTGTTCTTTTACCTGCCCCAGATCTTCCGCAAAAGAAGACATCTGCCAGGCGAGCAAAGCAAACAACCCACCAATGGCCAGGATTAAGGCCAATACGCAGCATATAGATGCCACGCCGCGGTTTGCCCCTTTCCTCTCAAGCCATCGGTTCATGGGAATGAGCAATATCGCCAAAACCCCTGCCAGTGCGACCGGGATTAAAAACTCGCGGCCTATAAAAAGTATGCAGGTGCTTAGAATGAAAAAAAGCAGGACTTTGATCGTGTTACTCAAAAGGGATTTATCCATGATGTGCCGTGCGTTTTATGTTATTTGAAAATCCTAAAAAACATGTGCCAAGGGAGTGCAGCGCAAGGGATACGGTTCCGGCAGGGTGAACGTGCGCAGGCAGGTTGCGTTTGACCTTGTGATGGGCAATGTTGTTCACGAGGAGGAGTAAACAGGAAGATCAAGCGAGGTTGAAAATATCCGGTCAGTTTTCCGGGACAAAGGCGATGGCATCAATTTCGACCAGGTAGTCCGGCTGTCCCAAGGCCGCGACGAACAGAACGGTCACGATGGGCGGGTTGGACAAGTTGCCCAGGAATTTTTGAGAAACTTCAAATCCTTTTTTGGCATCCTGCCCCTGAAGCAGGTGTATATTCAATTTTACCACATCACCGAAATCCGCCCCGCAAGCTTCGAGGGCAATTTTCAGGTTTTGCATGACCTGTTCGGTTTGTTTGGAAAGGTCAGCTTTCCCGATAATTTCCAAGTCCTTGTTTACTGCATTCTGCCCGCCGATATAAATGGTTTTACCGCCTCCCTGAGTGGTCACCACCTGCGAAAAAGCAGGACTCTTGAACAGTCCGTCCGGGTTTATATGATCTTTTTTAGGTTCCATTTTGTCATTTTTTTAGTTAGAAGATAGTGTTTGCTGACATGGACGCATAGGAAACCGGTATAATGGGCGATTGTTCAGGCAAGCGGGAGGAACAAGTGGTTGTCTAGTTCAGAAATATTGTTGGAAAGGGCGGCAACCATTGGAAGAACAAATTTAATCAAAATATATCTAATAAATGAACTTTAATTTCATTCCATTTTTGCGACAAATTTCATCCATTTTTAACTCAACCTCATATTTACAGATTCCGATCTTGAATCTGTCAGAATTAACCTCTTCAAGATCGGTGCTTTTATCCCCAAATGGGAAGTTGAACTGGTATTCGGGCAATTCTTTATATTTCTTTTTGGATTTAGCATATAGGACAGAAACTTTGTTTTTTTCAAAATTGTATATTGTGGCAAATGCTCTGGGATGCAGATTCCCTTTTCCCATCTCACTTATAAGATTGTCTATTCCAATTTCACTGATCGGATAATCATAATGGAGCAAAGTCACAATTATTCTTGAATTTCCTAAATCACAGTCCGACAAAGACAGGGCAAGGGATTGATTATCAATTCCAATTACATCTGAACCTATGCTTTCGCCTTTTTCTAAAATATCTTTTATACGATTGAAATTTGAATAAACAATGGCTTTATATTGTTCTGTCCTTTTAGCATTTTGTTCTTCTTGATACCTTGCATGAAATTCTTCATACAATTTAAGATCAATTCCTTTCAAATAGTCTTTCCTAAGGTTTTTTTCTTCAATTTTGATATCTTCCCATTCAAGTTTACTCATGCTCCGATTGACTAGTGCAATGGATTGCAAGCATTTCACCTTAACACCCATCCTTATTGCGCTTCTCATAAATTCTAAGCCTTTTTCTTTATGTCCATTTATCAAACTAATTTGTGCTGCAATCACATAGTCTTTAGCAAATTTAACCTTAAAAACCTTGAATAGCGCATCTAACTTTATCTCAGCTTCCTGATATTGCTCCTTGACAATCAGTTCTTCTACTTGACTAAATTCCATGTGATATTGAATATAGCTAGTCTCCTGTGATCTTACCAAGAATCCATTTGAAAAACAAAATCCCCAAATTAAAATTAGTGCTTTTTTCATGTTTTTATGACATATTTATGATGATTGATGATGGTGCTCGAAAATCCAAATATTCAGATTCATGATTGGCGATAAGATCAAAAAATTCCACGGCAACGCTTCATTTAGCACATCGCCTTTCCCGCCGCGCTTGTGTCTTATGACCATAGCCCCTACGGCGAGCGGTAAAGTTAATCTAAAGTGGTGATTTTCTGCACCTTAGCGCTGCACCTTATAGCGCACAAACACAATGTGCATCCACCAACTTAATCGCCTGAACAAACAGGCTACCAGAAGGTGCATAGAACGGTGCGCAGACCTCGATAATGCCAATGTTATCCGTGAATTCCGCTATTGATATGTTTCCCGTTCCAGTAGTATAAGTCAATGAAAAAGGCGGATCGCCCGTAAATGTAACCGTTACGGAGGTACATTCCCCCGAACACACATTCGGGTCGTCAAGGGAAAAGGCAACACTAATCTTTGGCCGCCATATTACCTCAATCGCATTCGAAAAATCCAGACAAGCATCGTTTAAATCAACGTTTCCACCATTGTTTCCTCCTGCGACCGCGGCAATGTAATAGGTCACGCCCTCTTGCATGATGGCTGGATTAAACAAAAAATCAGGTGTATTGCTGGTTAAAAGGATACTGCCGAGGGTGTCATTCGGGTCGGAAAAAAGAACATATTGTAAGAGCGATCCTGGGGGTAACGACGTATGTGTCGCGTTTGGCACCGATGCGGGTAACCCGGGACAAAGCTCCAAAGCCTGGGCAGTAAGCACTCCTGCATCCACCAGACATGGGCGCTCGCAGCAAAAACTGATCGAAAAGGTCAATCCGATGCCACCTGCACCAAAGTGAGTGTCGCTGACCGTGATAGAATTGATTGCTTCATAAATGTTCACATCTACACAGCCGGCCATACACCCCAGCGGATCACCGCAATTTGGGGCCCTAAGATTTCCTCCCGGCGTAACAATTGCCTGGTAATCATCGCAGTTGGGCGAACCGTTGTCTGGAAAGGCATAGGGCGCACCGTTGATCAGAAGGGACACTTCCTCATGCCCCACTGGATTAAACTCTTGGTTGTCAATTACCGCAAAACCCAAGCTTACACCTGTTACAGGCGGGGAAAATGTAAAGATGTAGCCGCCATCAATGTTATCAAATCCGATCACATATGGGCCTATAGCGCCGAAGCAAGAGTTTCCGGCGTTGACACTCCCCCAGGAAGTGATGCTTACCTCCGTGCAGGCAATTTGATGGATGCCAGCAACGTATTGGACCTCGTTCAGGCACTGTGCCTGTATGGAATGAACGGAGAGGCTCAACACATATAGCAGCAGTACACGCTTCAAGCAAACAGGCTTTTGTAATAAGTGGTTTCGCATTGTGGGTAAGTTTAGTGAGGTGGTTCGGTTTTGCCGGACAAATTACTAAGCGTATTGGTTGATTTTCAAAGATTTTTGGTGCTTTCATTTTTTCGAAGTTTTCTGCCTTTTTAGGTCTTCCCTATAGCTAAATAAAGATTTTAAGCGCGGCGCTGGGCTTGTGTCTTTTGACCAAGCGCTCTAATGCATTGATTTTCATTTATTTGTAAAGTAAAGATCCCTTCGCGAGTGGGCGCTTGGTCAAAAGACACAAGCGCGGCGCTGGGCATGGGATTTTGAGGTAAGCAAGCGGGAAGACCAAGCGAGGCAGAATCTATCTTTTGATTTTGTTCATTTTCGCTCAAAGCGATTTGTCATGTCACAACGCAGTGGAGACACCTACACAACCCAAGATACACTGGGTGTCCTTCACAAAGCGGGTCTCGGGTAGCTTGAGTTGTGTAGGTGTCTCCAGTGCGTTGCGACATGACAAATCAGCTTTTACATAAAATTGCTCGCGTTATCTATTGGAATCGCGCATTACACGTTGATAGCCAACCGTTTTTGTGTGCATACCGTAGTATCTTTTGCCCAAGCGCATCAGCACTGCTTTTCAAGTCTCAATTCAATAAATTCACTCCAGCTTTTGTCTTCTGATTGTAAGAACCATT
>JACMMM010000317.1 GCA_014379065.1 Saprospiraceae bacterium | reverse complement strand
TTATTGAAAATATGGATTGATCGCCCTTAATAATATTTTCAATAACTTTACTATAATCAAACAGGAATCTTGTCTTAAGAAATGGAAATTCTACCTTTTCTAATTTTCCATTCAAGTTGAAGGTTAAATCAATTATTATATTTTCATCATTACTAATAATTATCTTTTTCTTTGTTAGGGATTTTTTTTCACTATTGTAGACAATATGAAAAGTGTATTTAAATTTTTTTGAGATTATTTGTGAAGATAATTGAAATATAAAATCTGTCACAAATAAAAACTCTTCTCTATTTTCGTAAATATTAAACTCGGATGCTTCATTAAAATAATTACTTATCTTTTTGTTTTTATGTCTGTTAAGCCTTAATAGGTTTTTAGGAAGGTTTTGTATTGACTCAATAAGATTTTTTCTTTGTGTATCAAAATTGTCTTTAGGTGTGATTGCATCAAAAATGTTTAAATTTATTTTACTGTTATGTTTCTCTAGTTTGTCAAAAAGTTGAAAAGGAATAATGATATTTTGATACATCTCATGAATAAAAGTAGCAGGCATTATCTCTTTTATAAATGAAAATAAATCAATTGACTCTATTTCTGTCGAAATAATAATTGGAGATTTTAAATTTTTGTTTTTAAAAAGGTTTTCAATTTCACCAATATTTATACCACCACCATATAGTTTAATCGGAGAATTATATTCTTTATCAACTACAGCCGTTTGTTGAAGTATTAGTAAAAGCTGGAGGATACTTGATTTTCCAACAGAATTAGCTCCCAAGAGTAATGTTATTGGTTTCAGTTTTATGTCACCAGTTTTAAATGCTTTGTAGCCTTCAAATGCTATTGATTTAATCATTTTTAAAGATATTTAGATATTTCATTTAATGGATGTCTTTAATTGCCCCTTCAAATCCTTCACTCCCTCCGAACCTCCAAAAACCGCCATTCCCCACCAACCAATTCTGCGTACAAATCCCGCACTGCATTCACCGTCGGCACCCAATACATCTCCTTAAAGTGCTTTTTCTCGGCCTTGTACTGCTTGTTAGCGCCGGTGATCTCCAGGATGAGCATCACGGTTTTGACTTCGCGGTTTTTAGCGCGAATGATGAAGTCAGGTTTGTACGTACCCTTGCCGTCGGCTACATAGGGGATATTGAAGTCTGAAAAGGTGTTTTTGAGGTAGGACTCCACTTCGGGCACTTCCTCTAGCACTTTGGCTGTTAAATATTCCCAGAAGTTGGCGTCTTCCTTGGTGTTAGTGGTATCTGCTACGGCATTGACGTGATTTTTCGTCGCGTGACGTTCAGGATTTAAAAACCAGTATCGGAGGAGTTCGTAGATAGCGCCCGTGGCGTTAGGATAACCTGAGGCACGCCATTTCCCAACTTCGTTGCGGAGGAGATTGATGAGGTGCGTGCCGTATTCCACTTCCATTTTATTTACCTCGAAAACGCGGCCCTGTTTCTGCACGGGGATGGAATGCCTTCCAATCACTGAATCGAAAATTCGACAGTCTTTTCGGATGTCCTCATAATTAAAGTGTCCCTTGAGATCCGTCGCGTAATGCCAGCGTGGTTCTGAATGGTGTGAATTCAGGATGGGATTATTTTCCATTGGCGAAAGTTGGTATTTTTAAGGGCAAGAGTACCTTATTTCTTTGGTATGGCAAAAACCATGACAGATTTTCGCATATCCTCTCTTGATGGCAACTTGGGCAATAATTGTCTTGCCTTTTTGTGTTTTCAACAAACATTTTACCTACCCCCCCTACCGCACCACCGTCACATCCCCCTTCACCAACTCCACTCTCCCATCCACCAATTCCACCTCCGCCCACCACACAAACACCGCAGGGTTCACCGGAACGCCCCGGTACTCACCAGTCCAGCCCGCAGAAGGGTCATTGGGTCGGAAATCTTCGTTGACAAATATCAGTGAGCCCCAGCGGTCAAAGATTTGGAGTTTCTTGATGAGCGCTATGGATTCATCGCGGGCGAAAAGCAGGAAGCTGCTGTTGTCGCCATCCGGGTCGTCTGGCCGGATCACATTTGGTGCATAGATCGCTACCTGCCGATTTACCCGCACAACGGTTCGAGCCTCTGATTTGCAACCTTCTTTAGTGAAAATCGTGACTAGGTACTGCGTGGTGGTAAAAGGCTGCGCTTTTGGATTCAGCAATTGGAGAGTACTATTCCCTTCAAAAGTCAGTCCGGTCATTGGGTTCCAAATCACCGTATCCACCAAAGCAAGTGGGAAAGGTGGTGGCACAAGCGCAATAATTTCTTGATTTTCACCCAATTGGATTTCAAAGCTTGACGGAGCGGTCACAAAAGGTATCGGCGGACTAGGCACGGCGATGGGCTCGGTCACTTCACAGCCATTCGCATCCTGTATGACCAGATCGTAGTCGCCCGGCGCGAGCTGGTTGAATTGTTCGGAAGGGAAAAATGTCTGCCCACCGTCCAAGGAATACGCAAAGGGGCCGATACCGCCATTGACCTGATCTACTGTAAGCACCCCCGGCGTACCGTTACAAAGCGGCGGCAGCAAATTGAAATGCAAGCCAGTTGGAACATTTAGTTCTTGTGGCACGACGATTTGCGCCGAATTGGTGCAGCCGTTTACCGTGGAAGTGATCGAGAGCAGATAAAGTCCCGGTTCATCCACAATGGGGTTGGGCGTGTTTGCGCCTGAAACAATGTGGCCATCCGCAGTTGTCCAAACCAGACTGGTTTGTGCGGGCACCGTGCTTTGCAAAGGGAATTGCACAACAGAGCAAGTTAAAAGCGACGCGGGTTGGACCTGTACAGGCGGTATCTGAATATTCTCCGTCACTGTGACGGGCATTGTGCTGGTACAACCGTTGGCCGGGTTCAAGACCGTGAGCGTGTAGTTGCCCGGAGCATCCACGGTCGGCGTGAGCGAAGTCGCGCCTGCAACGATGTTTCCGTTGTTGGTTGACCAGAGGATGCTCGCCGAGTTGCCAAGCGCCGTGCCAGAACCAATGAGCGTTTCTGAAGTGATCGTGCAAGTCAAAATTTGTGGCGGAGCTATGGCCAGTAAAGGATGCTGCACATCTTCCGTAACATCCACATTATCAATAGCGGAGCAGCCGTTTTGCGTGTTCAAAATCGTGAGCACATAATTGCCCGGATCGCCGATGCTGGGGCTGAGGGTGTTGCCGCCGGAAATGATTAGTCCGTTCGTGGTTGACCAAGTGTAGGTGAAATTCGGGCCTTGACTGGATGCTGTGCCATCAAGCGTATTGTTCTGGGTGTCGCAATCAAGTCCCACAGTGTTGCCCGCTTCAACCGTGGGCAATTGCACATCTTTCGGCACCGTCACGCTGGCAGTTTGGGTACAGCCGTTGAAGGTGTTGGTTATGAGGAGATTGTATACGCCCTGTTGGTCTACAATGGGCTGTTGCGGGTTTTGGGTGGAAACAAAATTTCCCGCAGGCGTAGTCCAATCGTAGTCAAAGGTTGCCCCCAAACTGGAGGCGGTCGCGTTCAAGGTAACCTGCTGAACGGCACAGGTCAGCGTCTGTGGGCTTGCAATAAGGGCCATTGGCAAAGTCACATCCTGCGAGATGAGCAATTGATCCGTACTCGTGCAGCCGTTGAGGTTATCCGTAACAGTGACCAAATAATTGCCCGATGCACCGATGACTGGACTGGCGGTGTTAGCTCCGTTGATGATTTGCCCGTTTGGTGTAGACCATTGGTAACCAATGTTTTGAGAAGACGAGGAAATGATTTGGGCTTGCAATGCCAAGCTTGTAATCACGCAGGTAAGCAGATCGTCCGCTCCAGCATTTACCACCGGCGACTGAATGTTTTGCAGTATGGTAACGCTGGCTGTTTCGGTGCAAAAGTTGCTTGCATTGATCACGGTTATGGTGTATAAACCGGGCGCATTGATCGAGGGGGTTAAGGTGTTGGCTCCGGAAGTAATATTTCCATTCAAGCTCGCCCAATTGTACGAAAACGCAGCGCCCGTGCTCGATCCCGCCGCGCTCAAAGTAGTGTTGGTGAAAACACAAGTGAGCGTTTGGGGTGACCCCGCTGAAGCGATTGGGCTGACAACATCTTCCGTAATACTCACCTGGCTGGTAGCGGTACAACCGTTTTGGGTATTGGTAACCAAGAGATTATAAGTCCCCGGTTCGTCTACAATGGGCGAAAGCGTATTCGCTCCGCTTGTTATATTTCCGCCTGCGGCGGATGTCCATTGATAACTAAAATTGATCCCCATGCTTCCGCTGCCTTGCAAAGCCAAAGCGGTAAGCGCACAGTTCAATTCGTTGCCGGCGCCTGCATTCGCGGCTGGCGCGGTAAAATCCGCGGCCACACTCACGTCGTCGGTGGCGGTGCAGCCGTTTTGGGTATTGGTAATGAGCAAATGGTAATCGCCCGATTGGTCAATCATGGCCGTTGGGCCATCGGTCGGCGAGATGAAATTGCCCCCAGTGGTGGTCCATTGCAGGGTGAACCCCGCCCCGGAAGGATTGCTCGCACTACCAATGCTGCCGCTTGGGTTGAAGCAATTGATCAACTCATCCTGCCCAGCGAGGGCTATAGGCGGCGCAATGTCCTGCACTACCGTCGCTGATTCTACATCGGTACAGCCATTGGTGTTATCGGTGATGCTGAGCGTGTAAATGCCGGGTTGATCCACGGTAACTTGCAGGGTTCCCTGCCCGGAGAGGATGTTGCCCGACCAAACGTAGCTCAGGTTGCCCGTTTGGGTCGAAGCGCTCGCGTCTATAAGTGTTTGTTGAGTGGTGCAAGTCAATGTGGCGGGTAAAACGAGGAGGGCCGTAGGTGCGTTCGCATCGTTCAAAATTTCGACTGAGGCCGTGGCGCTGCAACCGTTCGATTGGTTTGTAACTTGCAAAGTATAGGTGCCATCCATGTTCACCGTGGGGCTTAGCGAGCCGTTGCCACTTACGATCGTGCCGTCTGAAGTCGTCCAATTATAGATGAAATTAGGGCCTGTGGAAGAAGCCGAACCATCGAGTATTGTACTCGAGGCGGAACAGTTTAGAACGGCATCCAGACCCGCATTGGCCATAGGCGGTGCAATATCTTGATTGACAACGACTGCGAGGGTGGCAGCGCAATTATTGGCAGTGTTCAAAAGGTTTATCACGTAGGTGCCGGGAGCATCAACGACGGGGGTAAGCGTGTTCCCTCCGCTCAAGATGTTTCCATTCGCGGTGGTCCAATTGTATTGAAACGTTGGCCCGGAGGAGGAGGCCGAAGCATCAATGATCGTGTTTAGTACCACACAGTTTAGGATATTCGGAGGCAATGGATCCACAATAGGAATGTTCACATCGGCGGAAACCATGGTAGAACTCGAAGCCGTACAGCCGTTTAGCGTGTTTGTCACCAACAACTGGTAGCCGCCGATGGAAGACGCCCCTGAAATGGCGGTATCCGTCGCGCCCGCAAGAAGCCCGTTGGCGGTCGTCCATTGATAGGTAAAGCCGGGACCGCTACTGCTGCCAGAACCGTCGAGCGGTACCGTTCCTTGCACACAAGTAATGAGATCGGTCGGGGCAATCTGCACGGTCGGCGGGT